>JBAUIQ010000354.1:0-6172 GCA_049683075.1 Pacificimonas sp. | reverse complement strand
ACCTCATACAGCGCGGAGGGGCAAGAAGAAAGAGGCGTCCCACTGCGAGGTTCAGTCGGACTGATGCTGGTCGCAGGCATAGGTCGATCGTCCGCCGACTGTCGACTTGCGGATCGTGCCGCTGCACCGCGGGCAGCCCGCGCCATCGTCGCGTTTGTGGATCAACCAGGTGCCCGGCAGTTGGCTATAGTCGATTTCGGTATCCGCAACCGCGTTCAGCAGGTCGATCATGGTTTCATGCAGGTCGTTGAGCTGGCCATCAGTTAAATTGCGACGCGCTTTTTCAGGGGCTAGGCCGGTCTGGAACAGCAGCTCGTCGGTCCAAAGATTGCCGAGACCAGCCACCTTCTTTTGGTCCATGAGCGCGGGTTTGAGAGCGCCGCGTCCATCGCCGGTGATGTCGGCGAACTGTTTAGCCGACGTATCGAGAGCGTCAGGCCCAATTCCTTCGCTTGAGACGAACTCGTCAGGGTCGTTCACGACGGCGATCGAGCCAAATTTTCGCGGGCAACGAAAGGCGAGCCGTTGATCGCCTTCCAAACGGATCAGAAGTCGGCTATATTCGGACGGGTCTTCGTCCGATGTGAACGGGATCAAGCGGCCCGTCATGCCGAGATGAACGGCGATCCATGGGCCGGATTGGCTGCCTGCGAACACGATTTTCCCATGACGTCGTGCCGCTGTGAACTGGTGACCGATCAGACGATCGCGCGCGTCAGAGTCGGGGAGGTCGACATGTGAGGTATCAGGCCCGAGATCGACAGCTTCGATCCTTCGATGAAGACAGGCGCGCTCGATGGCGCGGCGATTGGCTTCGGCTTCGGGCAGTTCGGGCATATTGCATCCTTCTGTCGCTCGAACGGGACGATGCCATGTGAGTTCCCGCGAAGGCTCGTGGGTTGACTTCCGAGCGAGGCTCAAAAAGGCGGAGTCAGATGACTTCACTCACGACGCCCCGTTTATTCGCACTCGCCGCCGCGAGCGCCGTCGTGACCGCCAATGCCTATTATATTCACCCCATTGTCGCGCCAGTCGCCGCGGATTTTGGGATTGGCCCGGCTATGATCGGTGTCGTGCCCGCTGCCAATCAGATCGCGCTGGCGCTCGGCATTCTCCTCTTTCTGCCGCTCGGCGACCGGATACCGAACCGGAAACTGGCGACGGGTTTCGTGGCGGCACAGGCCGTGGCGCTCTTCCTGATGGCGTGGGCGGAGGATTTCCGGCTTTTCGCCGTCGGATCGACCCTCCTCGGGCTGTTCACCATCACGCCCTATCTGCTGCCTGCTTACGTCTCGAAGCGCATCCCGCCGGCGCGGCTGGGTTATGCGACCGCTGTGCTGACGACGGGGATCATCGCCGGCATCTTGCTGGCGCGGGTCGGGGCGGGGGCGATTGCCGAATATATCGGATGGCGGCTGGTCTACTGGATCGCCGCCGCCTTGATGCTTGTCACGACTGTGCTGCTACCTCTCGTAATGGACGCGGGCGAGCGGCGCGAGCGGGCGGGACAAACGCCTTATCTGACGCTGCTGGCGTCGCTTCCGAGTCTCGCCAAGCGCTTTCCGCACGTCATCATGTCGGGCGGCATCCAGGCGCTGAACTTCGGAATCTTTCTCAGCGTCTGGTTGGGGATCGGCCTCCATCTTCCGGCCATCGGCTATGGTACGGATGTCGTTGGTGCGCTCGCGGCGTTGGCGCTCGTCAATCTCGTGACGACACCGAAACTGGGCGCCTGGTCGGATCGGATCGGGCCGCGACGGGCGCGGCTCAGGATCGCGATGATGCAGCTGGCCGGTGTCGCGCTGCTTGGCATTTCAGGCGGCAGTCTCGTCGCTCTGATCGTGCCATTGATTCTGATGAATGTTGCCGGACCGGTTATCGACGTGACAGGCCGCATGACGTTCTTGAACGAAGAGCCGGACGTGAGAACACGCCTGATGACGATCTTCATCATCATGATGTTCCTCGGGGCCGGCATCGCCAGCTGGGCGGGGACCGCGGCCTATGCGCTGGCGGGTTGGTCAGGGACAACCGGTCTGGCGCTATTGCTGTCTGCCGGTGTATCGCTGTTGTCATGGCAAGCGATGCGAACGGGTTGAAGCTCGACGTTCGGCCCTACCGCGCGGCGGATCGCTCAGGGCTGGAAGCGGTCGCGCTTGCCGCGTTCGCACCTGTCTATGCCGGCATAATGGACACACTGCCGGACTATGCCGCTGCAGCCTTCTATCCCGACGGTTGGGAAACCCGTGAACGTCGTCATGTCGAAACGATGCTGGCGGACGAGGACCTCAGCTTCCTGATCGCCGAAACGGATAGCATCTTGATCGGCTATTGCGGCCTTCGCGTTCATATCGATGACAGAATGGGCGAAGTCCATGTGATCGGTGTCGACCCTTTGCATCAGCGGCACGGTATCGGCCGCGCTCTGATCGACGCGGCGCTGGTGCGGTTTCGCAACCGGGGCCTTGAGATTGCGATGATCGAGACCGGAGCCGACGAGGGCCATGCGTCCGCCCGCGCGTCGTATGAAGCCATGGGGTTCGACCGATGGGATGCGGTGCGCTATCTCACCAAACTTTAATCGACTGTCTGCACCAGCACTTCGCGTTCGCGCGGCAGATAGGCGGGCGCGCTTTCCGGGGAGGCCTCCGCGTCGAGATCGGCGACCGCAGCCAGCAGATACTCGCGCAAACGGCATTCCATGGCCCAGCCGGTGTCCGGATCGGTGGCAGGGGCTACGCAGCGCACCACCATCGCCGTGGGTCCATGCTCCACGACCTGTACGCGAACGTCATCGTTGTCGATGGCACCGTCGTCGTCTTTGACGAACGCCTTCAGGAGATCGCGAAGCTTGGCGACGTCCGTGCGATGATCGAGATGCAGGCGGACGGCGTGCTGCATATATGGGTCGGTCTTCGTCCAGTTCTCGACGCTTTCGTCGACGAATGTAACGACGGGCACGATGAGGCGCCGGTCGTCCCAGGTTCGAAGCTGAATGTTCGTGAAACCGATACGCTCGACCGTGCACCATTGGTCCTCGACCATGACCGTGTCGCCGACACGGGCGCTCTCGGAGAAAGAGATCTGCAAACTCGCCATGATGTTGGCGAGGAGAGACCGGGCGGCAAAGGCGAGGACGATGCCGATCGCGCCGGCGGACGCCAGCAGCGAGAAGCCGAGCGTATCGGAAAGATTTGATTCGATGATGACAAAGGCCGTTCCGACCAGAATAACGATTATGAGGATAATGCGCCGGGCCGCGGACAATTTGGTGTAAGTGGCACGGTCGGCTTCGTTCTGCGGATCGTCGATGTCATCGATGCGGCGATCTCGCAGGAAATCGAGGATCGCCTCGAAAATTTTTAAGACGATCGCGGCGATGGCGATGGCGAGAACAGCGGCCTGTAAGGGATCGAGTATCGCCTTAACGACGCCCGAAAAAGTAAAGAAGCTGGCCCGGACGAGGGCGAATGTGCCGACAAAGGCAAACAGGGCTGCGGGAAATTTCAGTCCGGTAATGATCGCGTGCAGCAGTGCGGACGTACGCGTCTCGGCGAATTGAAACAGCTTGTAGGTTCCAGCCGCCGCGCCAAGCGCGAGGAGGAGCACGAGCGGCAACGCGATCACTTCCCACCAGGCTAGTGTCCAGAACGCCTGCTGACGCAAAACGTCCGGCAAACGCTCTTCGAAAGCGGTCGGCCCATAGCGGTCGTAGATTTCGGGGATATTCTCGACAGTCTGGCGCGAAAAAACCCACACGGGTTCGCCACCGTTGGGTTTCAGGCGAGCGATTCGCACGGGAACGGTCCGGTCTTTCAGCTCGATCAGCTGGAGCCGGATATTGCGCCGCGGCGCGCCGGCCATGGGATCGTCGGTCGTCGACTGCGCATCCACGGCGTCGGGTCGGTCGGACAGCTGGCCCCAGTCGACGATCATGCTGCGATGGATGATGGCGTAAAGCTGCTCGGCGAGACGGGCACCGTTCTTTCGCTGTTCCTCAGGCGTCATCCAGTTCAGTTCGAGGGCGTGTGCCGCCGTTTCCCAATCTTCCTCCTCGCCTGAAAAGAGGAACGTCTCCATCAGCGCCTGCGGCGTTTCGAGGTTGGTGGGTGTCGCGGGCGCTGGAAGTCCTGCATTGATCGCCTCGACCTCATAGACATAGAGATCCGAATTAGATTGCGCCGATACGGATCCCAAGGGCATCCCGAAAAGGGCAAACATCAAGGCGAGGGTCGGGATGAGGCGCGTCATGATCTGCCAACCTCCTGTCACGCGTGGCGTTCCGTCTGCTCTACAGTGAGAAGCGCTCGCATATCGTCTTGGCTAGCGAGCCGGGAGATTTGGTCGTGCTATCGAGCTCAAGATCATATCGACATCCGGCATGAACCCGCGGAAACTGCCAGCGCGCGAGACCGAGATCGCGATCGCCGCGATTTCGCTCACGTTCTTCAGCGGCGGCAAGCGGGACGTGCAGCGCTATGAAGTAAAAGTCGTGATCGGCGAGGTGGCGACGATAGGAGGCCTCCTCGTCTTCCCAATAGACATCATCGACGATTAGGTCGTTGCCTGCATCTGCAAGCGCCGCAATGGCCGCGTGCATTCCGGCGATCAGGCGTTTGCCGCTGTCGTGCATCACGACCTCCGTCTCGGGTGGATCGCCACTTGGTAGTGGCCGGAACGTCATGGCGGGATCGCAGGCGGCGTCCGGCGGGGGTAGCATTGCCAGAAAACCGTCCAGCGGGACATGCAGGAGAACTCGCCGTGCGCGCCGCTGAACGGCGCGGGCAAGCGTGGTCTTCCCCGCGCTGCTGACGCCGTTCAGGACGATGACGGTGGCGATGCTACTCCGCCGCGATGGCCATCTGCTCAGGCGCGGACTGCGGACCGCGAACGAGGACGCCCGGGCGCTTGCCGGTCGGCGTGCCATCCTCGAACGTCACTTCGCCGCGCTTGATGGTGTGAGAGTAGCCGTCGGCACGCTGAAGCAGACGTTTGCCGCCTGCGGGAAGGTCATGGGCGAGCCAGGGTTCGCCCATCTTCAGCCGGTCGAGGTCGATGACGTTGATATCGGCCAGCATGCCGGGTTCGAGCGTACCGCGATCGTCCATGCCGTAGAGGCGGGCGGTGTCGCGGCTTTGCTTCTGCACGGCCCGTGCCAGACTTATCGTGCCGCGCGCCCGGTCCCGGACCCAATGTTCGAGGAGGTAGGTCGGGCTCGCCGCATCGCAGATGGTGCCGCAATGAGCGCCGCCGTCCGACAGGGAGATGACCGTGTCGTCGCGCGCCAGCAAAGGCTCCAGAAAATCAAGATTGCCGTCGGCGTAATTGAGGATCGGCAGGTAGATGAAGCCAGTGCCGTCGTCCCGCAAAAGCAGGTCATAGGCATATTCGGCTGGCGGCTGTCCGGCGGCCTCGGCGCGCGCGGCGATACTGCGCTCCGCCTGTGGCTCGTAGTCGAAGCCGTCGCCCATCTCGTACTGCATGGACCAACCTTCATTCACCACCATGGCGAGCGGTAAAATGTCGGGTGGGACTTCGGAGAGATCCGGTGCTTCGGACAGGATTGCCGTGCGGATAGCGGGGTCCTTTAGCCTTTCGAGACGCTCTGGCGCGGGTAGGTCGGCAATCGCTTTCCAACTCGGCTTCTGGCCGAATGGATGTACTGTACCGCCCCATGCCATCAGGATGCCGTTGCCGCGCAGCGCGATCTGAGCGACGATGTTCGCGCCCTTAGCGTTCTCCTTGGCCATCTGCTCGATCTGCTCATCGAGATCGAGTTCCTTAGCGATGGATTGCAGGGCGGCGAACGTGACGGGAAGTCCCGTTTCACGTGAAAGCGTGCCCATCCAGTCGAACTCGTTCCACTCGCGCTTCAGGTCGGACGCCATTTCGAAGACGCCGTGTCCGACGCGGCCCATGGCGCGGCCGATCTCGATCAATTCTTCATGCGTCGCCGTCGTGCCGGGAACCAGCTCGCCATCGATGGAGCGATGAAGGACCGTGCGCGATGTCGAGAAGCCGAGCGCCCCGGCGCGGACGCCGTCCTCGACGATATCGGCCATCTGCCGGATGTCATCCTCGGTCGGGATCGCGCCCGGCTTTTCGCGGTCGCCCATGACATAGGCACGTACCGCGCCGTGGGGAACATGGGTGGCGACGTCGACGGTGCGGG
>JBAUIQ010000353.1:0-13074 GCA_049683075.1 Pacificimonas sp. | reverse complement strand
TATCGCGCCGGCGCTCGTCGAGGCGCTGGCGGATTGCGACCGGCCCGAGGACCTTGCCCGCTGGCCAGAGCTGAGACGCTGACAATTTCCGTTATCATACCGTCGCTGAACGAAGCCCAGCGCATTGGCGCGTGCGTGCGAGCTCTGGGGGATGTCGAGGTCATTGTCGCCGACGGCGGCAGTTCGGACGACACAGTCGCCCGGGCCGAGGCGGCGGGCGCGGCTGTCGTCGTCGAGCGTGGCGGGCGCGGCGCGCAACAGAATGCAGGTGCAGCGACTGCGCGCGGAAACCACCTTCTATTCCTTCATGCCGATACACTGTTGCCGGATGGGTGGGTTGACCTTGTTGTCGGCGCGCTCGGACGGCTGGACGTCGCGCTTGGCGCCTTCTCGCTCGGAATTGAGGGTGCGCGCTTCGGCGAGCGGCTGATAGCAAGTGGGGCGAACGTCCGCAGCCGACTTTTCAGCCTGCCTTATGGAGACCAAGCACTCTTCCTGCGGCGGGAGACATTCGACAAGCTCGGCGGTTTTCGACCTTTACCGATCATGGAAGACTATGATCTGGTTTGCCGCGCGCAGCGAGTGGGTACGGTCGAAACGATGCCGCAAAAGGCAACGACATCTAACCGGCGCTGGCGACAGACAGGGTTAGTAAGGAGTGTAGCGATCAACCAGCTGATCCTGGCTGGATATGTGTTCGGTTTTTCTACGAAACGACTTGCGCGGTTTTATTGGGACGGTCAGTCTGCAGATGATCGAGAAAATACGTAGAAGTCAGCAAAGCTGGTATTACGCTGATTTGATCGTCGTTCCCCGTAAGGATTGGCGACGTGGTCTAACAGCGTCCAGCCGGGTCGTTGATCTTCGACCCAATCGGTGAAGCGCCGGTGGCGGACGTGCGGCACCTTTTGCGGTCGTTCCTCGTTGCTCGCGTAGATAATGACGTAATCAGACGCGGCATCGAAAAGCTGCGTCATGTAGGTATCGAAAATCTCTTCCTCTACAAGATGATATATGGCGTCGAGCGACAGCGTCATATCAGCTTTCGCCGGTCCGCCTACCGCGTCCAAATAGGTGGCGACGGTCTGAAACCGCTTTCGAGGGTCTTTAGTGAATTTTTTGATGCATAGGTCGATTGCGGTCTGTGAAATATCGATACCCAAGTAATCTGGATAATCAGACAGGGCGAGTTGAGCCCCATCGCCTGAACCGAATTCGATGATCGTCTCAATTTGATTCTTGGCAACGAAAGCGTTGAGAAATTCTGCCTTATAGATGGCAAGACGGCCATATGATCCCGCGCCGGACGTGCCTCCTCGCTCATATCTCGTTTCCCAGTAATCTGCTGAACCGCGAAAGCTGCCGGGGCATATTTTCATATGAACGTTGCTCATTTTCGTTCTGACCCGCGTGAGCCAAGGTTCTTTGCGCAGGCCTGCATCGACGGTGAGATTGGTCATCTATTGGGTATTCCCAGTGGTAAGGGTTCGCTTCACGACTTTCTTTACGTGTCTATAGTTAACGAAACTTCACTGGCATTGGATGAGCAGGTTCGAGAGATGGCCAGAATGCGAAAAAAAACCAGCCTACCCAGCAAAATCTGCCCCGTCTGCGACCGCCCGTTCAGCTGGCGCAAGAAATGGGCGCGGGATTGGGAGAATGTGATATATTGCAGCGAGAGATGTCGCCGCACATCGAAAGCGCGGCCCGAGGGAGATGGATGACATGGCCACGCAGTTGAAGACCCCGGATGACGTTCGTTCGCAAGTAACTGAAGAGGAATGGGCGGTCCGCGTCGATCTTGCCGCCGCCTACCGGCTTGTCGCCATGTATGGCTGGGACGACCTGATCTTCACACACCTCTCCGCGCGTGTGCCTGGGCCAGAGCATCACTTTCTCATCAACCCATATAATCTGATGTTCGAAGAGATCACGGCGTCTTCACTGGTGAAGATCGATACCGACGGCAATCCGGTACAGGAGACGCCCTATATGGTGAACCCGGCGGGCTTCACCATCCATTCCGCGATTCACATGGCGCGCGAGGATGCGCACGCCGTGTTGCACCTCCACACGCCGCACGGACAGGCGGTCAGCGCGATGGCGGAGGGCCTCCTGCCGCACACGCAAACGGCGATGATCGCCAAGCACAATGTCGCCTATCACCACTATGAAGGCATCGCGACCGACCTTGAGGAGCGTGAGCGACTGGTCGAGGATATCGGCGACAAACACGCCATGATCCTTCGCAATCACGGCACGCTGACCGTGG
Source organism: Pacificimonas sp. (assembly GCA_049683075.1). Taxonomy (GTDB): domain Bacteria; phylum Pseudomonadota; class Alphaproteobacteria; order Sphingomonadales; family Sphingomonadaceae; genus Pacificimonas. The sequence goes on along the minus strand of JBAUIQ010000353.1, from coordinate 10,802 downwards.
GCGAGACGGTCGCCGACGCGTTCCTGCGCATGTATTTCCTGGAGCGTGCCTGCGAGGCGCAGGTCTATATGCTCTCGGCCGGGCGCGAAAACCTGAACCAGCCGCCGCAGGGCACGGAGGAAAAGGTTGCCGAGCAGACCGCGCCTGCGGGCATGGCGGCGGTCAGCCAGATGCTGGCGTGGCCGGCGCTGTTGAGGAAGCTGGATCGGCAGGACCCGAGCTTCCGGGACTAGCGGCTTGGCGCTGTCATTTCAGGGACGCGTCTGCATCGTCACGGGCGGGGGCGATGGCATCGGCGCTGCCCTCGCGCATGAGCTTGCCGCGCGCGGCGCGAAGGTCGCCGTCGTCGATATTCGCGAAGAGAGCGCGGACACCGTGGCGTCCAAAATTGGCAGTGCTGCGCGTGCCTATTGCTGCGACATTTCCCTCCGTGACGACGTGAAGGCGCTCGCCGAGCGCATCGCTGGCGATTTCGGTGCGGTGCACATGGTCTTCGCGAATGCCGGCATCGGCATCGGTGCGGGGTTCCTTGGCGCGAGCGAGCGGGCCGTAGACTGGATTCTCGGTGTCAGCGCGACCGGGACCATCGACACGCTGCGCGCCTTCTGGCCGCATGTGAAGGCAGCGGACGGCGACCGGGCGATGGTCGTGACCGCGTCTTCGGCCAGCCTAGTATCGCCGGAGGGTCCGCTAAGCGCTTATGGCGGATCCAAACATATGAGCATGGGGATCGCAGAGGCTGTCCGTGCCGAGGTCGAACCAGAAGGCGTCGCAGCCGGCGTAATCTGCCCCGGTCTCGTCAACACCCCGATCTGGGATGGGGCGAAGGCGCGGCCCGACCGCTTCGGCGGCGTGCGCCGCATGCCCGAAGAGGCGGGCAAACGCTGGGAAAGCGGCATGACGGCGGAACATGTCGCGCGTGTCGCGCTCGATGGACTGGCGGCGGGCGAATTCTATCTCGTCGCGCCGGATGACCGGACGCGCGAGAATTTCGACCGGCGTATAGAGGCGATCGGCGCTGCAATCGACCGGGTCGCGGCGATGGATACCGGAGATTTCTGACGCCCGGGCGGTTTTACGTCCTTGTTGTCGCTAGATGGCGTTCCGCACCGCCGCCACGCATTCCGGCTGACATATCAGGAGATCGGGTACGACGACGTCGCAGCAATTATACGTCAGTGCCGATCCGTCCAGCCGTGAACAATGCAGCCCCGCCGCCTGCGCCACGGCGACAGGCGCGCAATTGTCCCATTCGCGCTGCGCACCCGAGTGCAGGTAAGCGTCGGCCTCGCCAAGAAGCACGGCGGCGGTTTTCATACCTGCCGACCCGATGTGGAGCAGATCGGCACCGAGAGCCGCGGCAACCTTCTCCGCGACCGGCGCAGGTCGCGTGCGGCTGGTCGCGAGACGAAGCGGCGATGCGATCGCCTTCAAGGCTGGCGGCTTGTCCGAGCGCAGCGCCATCCCACGGGCGGGAAGCCCGAGCGCGCCGACGCTCGCCACACCATCTACCGCCAGACCGATATGCACGGCGAAGTCGTCGCGACCTTCGGCATATTCGCGCGTGCCGTCGAGGGGATCGACGATCCAGACCCGGCGTTTGTCGAGCCGCGAGAGATCGTCGGCGCTTTCCTCGGAAAGAAGGCCGTCGTCCGGCCGCTCGAAACGCAGCGCCTCGACGATGAGGTCGTTCGCGCGGGCGTCGCCTTCATCGCCCAGTGCGCGGCCGGACAGCCCGCTTCGGCGGCGAATGTCGAGCAGGAGCTCGCCCGCGAGCGTTGCGAGATGCGTGGCGAGATCGGCGTCTGATCGAGTGGCTGTCATTGAAGCGGGGGTAGCGGGTCGGCCAGTCATGACAAGAGGAGCGGGCATTTTGGGCAGGCTGGACGGGCGCGTCAGGAATGATAGCCCGCCTCGATGAACATTGCCGAAATTCTAGCTGCCCGCGATCCTGTCGACGGCGGCTTTCGCACCACGATCCCCGACAATTGGCTGCAAGGGCGTACGGCTTATGGCGGGCTGTCGGCGGCGCTCGCTTATGAAGCGGCGCGGGTCGCGGACGAGGATCTGCCACCGCTCCGTTCGGCACAGGTCAGTTTCGTCGGACCGCTGTCGGGACCGGTCACCGTTACCGCGAAGGTCGAGCGGCGCGGCAAGAACGCGGCGTTCGTGTCGGCGCGCGTAACGAGCGAACTCGGTCTCGGCCTCTCCTGTATGTTCGTGTTCATGCGCGCGATGGAGAGCCACATCGAAGTCGTCGAACAGGCGCTGGATGTGACGCCGCCAGAAGAAGCCGCCGACATGGACGCGATCTTCGAAAGCGGGCAGGCTCCCGGATTTCTCATCAACTTTGAAACCGGGCCGTTCGATTTCGCCGAACAGAAAGCAGATATCGTCCGTTGGCTGCGTGCGAAGCACCGCCAGACACTCGACCCGATGACAGAATTGATGTTGATCGGCGATGGCCTGCCACCGGCGGCCATGTCGCTCATGCAGAAAGCGGTGCCGATTTCATCGATTACCTGGATTTACAATATCCTGACGCCGACGCCGCAGATCGGCTCGGGCTGGTTTCGGTTACGCGCCTCTTCGGACCATATCGAGCATGGCACGACGAGCCAGGACATGAGTGTCTGGACCGAGGACGGCCAACTCGTTGCGCGCGGGATGCAGTCGATCGCACTCTTCGGATAAGGAGCGGAGTATGACGAATATCGATCCCGCCAAACATGGCTTCGACGCCGACCGCCTGGCTCATGTCGATGGCTTTCTGAAATCGAAATATATCGACTCCGGCCGCTTTCCGGGGACGCAACTCCTCGTCAGCCGGAATGGCGAGCCAATTCATTTTTCGACGCAGGGGTCCCTGCGCGAAGATGGTGAACCATTGGCAGAGGACGCGCTATTCCGCATCGCGTCGATGACCAAACCCGTGACGTCAGCGGCGTTCATGACGCTGTTCGAAGAGGGCAAGGTCCAGCTCGACACGCCGGTCGCCAAGGTGCTTCCGGAGCTGAAGGATGTCGGCGTCCTGGCGGGCGGCGGGGCTGGGGTACCGTTCCTGACGACACGCCCCTCGCGGCCGATGAAAATGGTCGACCTCCTTCGTCACACGGCGGGGTTCACCTATTCTTTCCAGTATCGCAGCGCGATCGACCACGCGCATCGAGAACTGAAGCTCGAGAATATCCAGGACAGCTACGATCTCGACGGGTTTGTAGGCGAGCTCGGCAAGCTGCCACTCGAATTTTCGCCGGGTGACGCATGGAATTATTCCGTTGCGACGGACGTCTTGGGCGCGGTGGTTCAGCGTCTGGCCGATGCGCCGCTGGACGAGGTGTTCCAGTCACGCATCTTCGATCCACTCGGCATGCCGGACACTGGATTCTACGCGCCTGAGGATAAGCATGATCGGCTGACCGATTGCTGGTTCGTGGAGGCGGGCAAAGGCCGACGCTTGATGGACTCGCGCAAGAAAAGCGCTTGGGGTCGGAAGCCGAAGCTTCTTTCAGGCGGGGGCGGGCTCGTATCGACAAGCGCCGACTATCATCGCTTCGCGCACTGCTTCTTGAACGGCGGCGAGTTGGATGGCGCCCGCCTTCTGTCACCCAAAACGGTGGCGCTGATGACGGCAAACCATTTGCCGGGCGGCGTCGATCTGCCGCAAATCTCACGCTCCTTGTTTGCCGAGGCGGACAATGACGGCGTCGGCTTTGGCCTAGGGTTCTCGACCGTGATCGATCCACACCGAACGCTCATCCCGGCGTCCAAGGGCGAATATGGCTGGGGCGGCTATTTCTCGACGGCTTTGACCATCGATCCCGTCGAGCGGTTGATCGTCATCTTCATGACGCAGGTCGGCCCATCGATGCAGTATAACGTGCGGCGTGAACTGAAAACCATGGTCCACGCGGCTATGGCGGAAAGCTATGTCTAATGGTCCGCGCGTTTAGAAAGTGAAGTCGATTCCAATCAGTGGCGCATGGCCGATCTCATCGGGTCCATTGTCTTCGAAATCCTGCTGGCGAAGATATTTAAGACTGAGCGATACCCGGTCGCTGATATTATAGCCGAACCCCGCTGTATTGCGGAGGCCCGTGATTCCGGTATCGCCGCCTGAACTGGTCCCCCGCAGCGTCCAGAACAGTTCCGCATCGGTACCGAAGGACCAGCGCCCAGCGGCGTCGAGCGGAAGGGATACGCCGAGACGCGGCCTGAGGCGCAGGCCCATCCGACCGCCGCGATTGTCGACAAATCGTTCCTCGAGCCTGAGCCGGGTCTTCACGATGCCATGCGTCGTCGACAATTGCTGCATGACCCGGGTCTCATTGTCACCGCCATCGTTGATCCTGCGTTCGACCGCGCCCGCCAGCTTCACATTGTCGGCCAGATCCTGGACGAGCCATAGCCGACCGAAATAGGTATCGACGCGGCCGTCGTCCGCGTCGCGAAACCGCTGCGCCGTTTCCAGCTCCAGACCGGTATTGCCATCGAGGTCGGTCGCGAAGGACGGGTTCAGCCACAGCTCGAACGCCTCGTCCGAGGCCATTGCCGGCGTGGTGGCAAGCAGCAGGCACGCCCAAACGCTTACCATCATCGACTTCAACATATTGTCTCTTCCGTCAGATTGCGGCGCGCGATGCGCAGGCATAGGGCGTATCGGACATATACTCATCCTCAGGTCAGGAGTTCCGCCAAATGTCCAGCCCCGTCCGCACCGAACTGCACGACGACGTCCTTATGATCGTCACCGACAATCCGCCGGTTAATGCGTTGGGCGCGGCCGTGCGGCAGGGACTGAAGGACGGCGTCGAAGAGGGCCTGGCGAACGATCAGGTAAAAGCGATCGTCGTCCGTTGCGATGGACGGACCTTTCACGCAGGTGCTGACATCACGGAGTTCGGCAAACCGCCCGTAGGTCCGAACCTTCCGGACACGCTCGATGCGATGGAAGCTGCCGACAAACCGGTCATCGCTGCGATCCACGGCACCGCGCTCGGCGGCGGGCTGGAAGTGGCGCTCGCCTGCAACTACCGCATTGCTGTGCCCTCGGCGAAGCTGGGCGTGCCGGAGGTGAAGCTGGGCCTCTTGCCGGGTGCGGGCGGTACGCAGCGCCTGCCGCGCGTCGTCGGCGCGGAGCAGGCGCTGACAATGTGCGCCCTCGGCAATCCGATCTCCGCGAAAAAGGCTCATGAGACAGGTCTTGTCGACGAGATCGCGCCCGAGGATGGCCTCGCATTGGCCGCGCTCGCCTTTGCGCGGAAGGTCGCGGCAAAGGACGATCATCCGGTCAGTTCAGCGCGCAGTGACAAGCTGCCCGACGTCGCGCAGGCCGACGCGATCTTCGACGAATTCAAGACGAAGAACGGTCGCCGAATGCGCGGCTTCGATGCGCCTGCCGCCAACATGCGCTGCGTCCGCGCGGCGATCGAACTACCCTATGAAGAGGGTATCAAGGTCGAGCGCGACGAGTTCATGAAGCTGATGACCGGCGACCAGTCGAAGGCGCAGCGCCACCTGTTCTTCGCCGAGCGCCAGGCCGCGAAGGTCGACGACATTCCGAAGGACGTAGCCCTCATTGACGTGAAGCGCGTCGGCATCATCGGTGCGGGCACGATGGGCGGCGGCATCGCGATGAACTTCCTGTCGGCGGGCATTCCGGTCACCATGCTCGAGATGAAGCAGGAGGCGCTCGATCGTGGCACCGGCACGATGCGGAAGAACTATGAGGGGAACGTCTCACGTGGGCGGATGAAACCCGAACAGGCCGAAGCCGCCATGGGGCATCTGTCGACGACGCTCGACTATGCCGATCTTGCGGACTGCGACCTCGTCATCGAGGCTGTGTTCGAGAATATGGACGTGAAGAAAGAAGTGTTCGGTCAGCTCGATGAGCATGTGAAACAGGGCGCGATCCTGGCGTCGAACACCAGCTATCTGAACGTCGACGAGATCGCACAGGCGACGACGCGGCCGGGCTATGTCCTCGGCATGCACTTCTTCTCGCCTGCCAACGTCATGCAACTGCTTGAGGTTGTGCGCGGCGCAGAAACCCGCGACGACGTGCTGGCGACCGTGATGAAACTCTCGCGAAAGATCGGCAAGGTGCCGGTGGTCGCAGGCGTCTGCGACGGTTTCATTGGCAATCGCATGCTGAAACCGCGCCAGGTCGAGGCCAACAAGCTGATCATGGAGGGTGCGAAGCCCTGGGACATCGACCGTGTCTTCGTCGAATTCGGCTTCCCGATGGGCCCATTCCAGATGTCCGACCTCGCCGGTCTCGACATCGGCTGGCACCGTGACGAGAGCCGCATCGAGACGCTGCGCGACGAGCTGTGTGCCGCGGGCCGCTGGGGCCAGAAGACCGGCAAGGGCTTTTACGATTATGGCGACGGGCGGCGCGGTACGCCGTCCGACGAGGTCGAAGCTATGATCGCCAAGTGGGCGGAAAAGAGCGGCAAGCCCCAACGCGATGTGTCGGACGAAGAAATCCGCGAGCGCTGCCTCTACACGATGGTCAACGAGGGCGCGCTGATCCTGGAAGAAGGAATGGCCCAGCGCGCGTCCGACATCGATGTCGTCTGGGTCTACGGCTATGGCTGGCCCCGCTATCGCGGTGGCCCGATGATGTGGGCGGACACGATCGGGCTGGATACGGTCGTCGCGGGTCTGGAAAAGCACGCCAGCGAGATGCCGGAATGGCCGCTCTCGACCATGCTGAAGGACAAGGTCGCGAAGGGCGAGACATTCAATTGATCGGAGCTGCGTCGTGAAGACTGCGATCGAGACCGCGGCCGCCGTCCAGTCGGGCGCGACGACCGCCCGGGCCGAAGTCGATGCCGCCATCGCGCGGATCGAGGCACGAGACGGTGAATTGAACGCTGTCGTCGTTCGGCGCTTCGACGATGCGCGCGCCGAAGCCGACGCGCTCGATGCTCGCGACGATAAGGGCGACCTGCCACTGGCGGGCGTACCGATGACGATCAAGGAAAGCTACGACATCGCCGGGCTGCCGACGACATGGGGGCACGAGCCGTTTGCAAATAATATTGCCAAGGCGGACGCGCTTGTCGTTCGGCGTTTAAGGGCGGCGGGGGCGATCATCGTCGGCAAGACCAACGTGCCGCCGATGCTGGCGGACTGGCAGTCGTCCAACCCCATTTATGGCGACACGCACAATCCGCATCGACAGGGATATTCGCCTGGCGGATCTTCGGGCGGGGCGGCGGCCAGCCTTGCGGCAGACTACGTCCCGTTAGAGTTCGGCAGCGACATCGGCGGCTCGATCCGCCTGCCCGCGCATTTCTGCGGGGTATGGGGACATAAGCCGACTTACGGCGTCGTGCCGCTGGATGGACACATTCTTCCGGAGACGGACGGGCACGAGGTGGAGATGTCGGTCGGCGGACCGCTGGCGCGCTCGCCGGACGATCTGGAACTCGCGCTGACGCTGACGGCACGACATCCGCTCGCGCCTGCGCGCTTCGACAGTCTGAAAGGCGTCCGCATCGCGGTCCTAGACTCGCATCCGCTGGCGGTCTGCGACGACGAGATTGTCGCGGCGATTCACGGCGCTGCGAAAGCGGCGGAAGCGGCAGGTGCGATCATAGGGCAGGATGCGGAATTTCCCGATCTCGCGAAGATGCATGAGGCTTACATCAAATTGCTCCTGACCACGCTCGGGCGGCGACAGCCGATGCCGGATGGTGTGGAACCGCCCACGCTCGAGGACTGGTGGACGATGCTCGACGAGCAGGCGCAGTTCCGGCGGCGCTGGGACAGGGTCTTCGCCGGTGTCGACGTCGTCTTCGCGCCGACCGCGGGCATCCCTGCCTTCCCCATCGATGACGGGGTCGGTGAGACGCGCATCGTGTCCGTGAACGGTGAAGACACACCCTGGGCGATGCAGCTCGCCTGGCCGGGGCTGGGCAATTATCCTGGGCTGCCTGGGACTGCGGTGCCGCTTGGCATGAATAGGGGTGGCTTGCCGATAGGGATGCAGGTGTTGGGGCCGCGTTTTGGGGATCGGACGACCATTGCCGCCGCACGTCTGACCGCAGCGGCGCTCTGAGTTTAGGGGAGGGCGGCCATGGCGCGGCTGCGCTAGGCTGACCCGCATGAATTCGAGGAGACTGACGATATGGCCGATCTAGAACAGTTCCGCGCGGATACGCGGGCGTGGCTGGAAGAAAATTGCCCGCCAGAAATGCGCGAACCCATGAAGGGTGACGACGATCAATGCTGGGGCGGTCGCAAGTTCGAATTCCAGTCCGAGGCACAGAAGGTCTGGCTGGAGCGGATGGCCGAACGCGGCTGGACTGCGCCGATGTGGCCGACCGAATATGGCGGCGGCGGATTGTCCGCCGAGGAAGCGAAGATCCTGAGCCAAGAGATGGGCCGCATCAGCGCACGTCCGCCGCTCTCGAGCTTCGGCGTCTGGATGCTCGGCCCGGCGCTCCTGAAGTTCGGCACGCACGAGCAGAAGCTGCGCCACCTGCCGCCTATCGTGCGCGGCGAAATCCGCTGGTGCCAGGGTTATTCGGAGCCGGGCGCGGGCAGCGATCTGGCGGGCCTTCAGACGCGCGCGGTGGATCAAGGCGACCATTATATTATCAACGGCCAGAAGGTCTGGACCAGCTATGCCGACAAGGCGGACTGGATCTTCTGCCTCGTCCGCACCGACCCTGATGCGCCGAAGCATAAAGGGATCAGCTTCATCCTGTTCGACATGGATCAGCCGGGCGTCGAACCGAAACCGATCCTCCTCATCTCCGGCTCGTCGCCCTTCTGCGAGACCTTCTTCACCGATGCGCGGGCCGAGAAGGAAGACCTCGTCTACGAAGAGAATAAGGGCTGGGACGTCGCGAAATACCTGCTCGGGCATGAGCGCGAGATGATCTCCGGCATGGGCCTCGGTGGCGGCGGCAAGGGCCAGACGCTTCCCGAAATGGCCTTGGGTGCCATCGGCGCCGAAGCGGACGGCCGCCTTGCCGATCCACTGCTGCGCGCCGAAATCGCGATGTTCGAAGTGCGCGCAGCGGCCTACCGTGCGCAGGCCGAGCGCTTCAACGATGAGTGGAAGGCGGGCCGGTCCAACCCCGCCCAGCCCTCGATGATGAAATATTACGGCACGGAGCTGAACAAGCGGCGCAACGAACTCGTCATGGCGGCGGGTGGTTCGGACGCGCTCGAATGGGAATCAGAAGAGTCGAACGGCGGCAAGAAGGCGCGCGACTGGCTACGATCGAAGGGCAACAGCATCGAAGGCGGCACCAGTGAAATTCAGCTGAACATCGTTTCGAAGCGGATCCTCGAACTGCCGGGATAAGGACCACTCCCCTCCCTTGAAGGGAGGGGAATAAAACAGGAAATTCTAATGCCTCTCTACCTCACCGAAGATCAGGACATGCTGCGCGACTCCGCGAAGGGGTTCGTCGCGGAAAAGGCGCCGATCGCGCACATGCGTAAGCTGCGCGACACGAATGACGAGCATGGCTTCGATCCCGCGCTTTGGAAGGAGTTCGCCGAGATGGGGTTCACCTCCATCCTGATCGGCGAGGATGAGGGCGGGATTGGGCTCGGTCATGTCGAAACGGGCGTCGTCCTTGAGGAGATGGGGAAGAACTTGACGCCGTCGCCGATGCTGTCGACCGCCGTCGCCGCTGTTGCGGCGCTGAAAGAAGGGGGCGCACAACATCGGGAAAAGTGGTTCCCGAAGATCGCGAGCGGTGACGCGACCGTCGCGCTCGCCATCGACGAGAGCGCGAAGCACGATCCGGCCGCGACGGCGATGACGGCCGAACGCTCCGGCAACGGCTTCAAGCTGTCGGGGCGCAAACAGTTCGTCGTCCATGGACATGTCGCCGACATGTTGATCGTCGCCGCACGTACGGCTGGCAGCGCAGGTGAGAGCGACGGCATTACCCTGTTTGCCGTCGAGAAGGGGGCGGCGAAGATGAGCGCCGATCCGCGCCGCCTCGCCGACGCATCTCTGGCGTCAGTTGTCGAGTTCGACGGCGTCGAGGTCGATGCGGATGCGGTGATCGGTGAAGTCGACCAGGGCTGGGGGCCGCTCAACGCGCTTCTGTCAGCCGGGCGTGCTGGCGCGAGCGCGGAACTGCTCGGCGTCGGGCAGGGCGCGACGGACCAGACCATGACGTACCTGAAGGAGCGCAAGCAGTTCGGTGCGATCATCGGCTCTTTCCAGGCGCTGCAGCACCGCGCCGCACATCTTTACGCTGAACTGGAAGTCGCCCGCGCCGCGACGCTGAAGGCGCAGCAGTTGCTCGACGAAGGATCGGCCAAGGCGCATCGCGCGGTTCACACGGCGAAGGCGATGACGGGGCTCACGACAACCCTCGCCGTGCAGGAGGCCGTGCAGATGCATGCCGGCGTCGGCATGACGGATGAATATGATGTCGGGCTTTACATGAAGCGCAGCCGGACGCTGGCCGAGCTGTTCGGCGACACGAATTATCATGCGGACCGTTTGGCGCGCGAGGCGGGTTACTGATGAAACTCGCCCTCTCCGCCTTCTGGCGGCACGAGATGGAGCCGCGACTGCCAGCGGATGTAGAGGCGACATGGTTTCAAACGGTCGACGAGGCGGTCGAGGCGGTAAAGGGCGCGGAGGTTGCCGAGCTTGACCTCCTCTGCGGACCGGACGAGTTCACGCGCATTTTGGAGGCAGGCGGCAATCTGAAATGGGTCAGCTGCTGCTTTGCGGGCGTCGATCGCTATCCGACGGACTATATCGAACAGCGCGGGCTTCTTTTTACAAATGGCGCTGGCGTGACTGCCAT
>JBAUIQ010000352.1:0-7595 GCA_049683075.1 Pacificimonas sp. | reverse complement strand
CGCCAGGACAAGACGTCCTCGACCTCGTTCAATCGCTCACCGTCCGCCGATAGGACGAACACATTCGGCGTCCCAAGCAGCCGGTCGACGCCGAAGCGCCGCGCAATCTCCATATTGCTCGCATCGTCCCGCCGCGGATGACCTGCGTCGATGAGGACGACTTCATATTTTCCCGAAAGCATGTCCGCGAAACGCGGCGTCGAGAGAAGTTTCGCAAGACCGCGACTATCATGGCACCAATTCGCACCCATAATCAGAACGACACGCTTATCCTCGGCGCTGGCTCTTGAAAGAGCCGCGTCGACGAGCGCCGACGCGTCGACGGCGACGTCATAGGGTCCCGCTTCGCTCTGATGATGGCCGTCTTCCGCCGCGACCGGCTGGCAATGGGCGGCGGCCAGTGGTGCGACCGCCAGCAGCAGCAGCAAAATACTGGCGAGGTTCGTCATTCGGCGCTGTCGTTGACAGCCTCTGCCGCTGCAGAAAACATCGCTGCCCGTGCAGCGAGCGCCACGTCGATTAGCTTGCGATCATACCAATGCCCGGCAATCAAAACGCCCTCCGGACGCCTCAGCACCCCGAGATCAGCGCGCGGATCGCTGGATAGAAGCAGCAGGTCCGCCGCGGCACCCTCGACGATGCGCCCGGCCGCATCATCACCGAAAAAACGTGCCGCGTCTCTGGTTGCGATCATGAGGATCTCATCATTCCGGTACCCTGCTTCGACGAAGGTTGCGAGCTCGTCATGGATTGCAAAACCTGGCGCGACATAAGGATTCGGGGCATCCGTCCCGATCAGGACAGGCGCGCCCTTCTCACGCAACCGACTTAACAGCCTCACTTTGGCTTCGCGCTTCGCTTCGGTGAATGGAAAGAAGCTGCGCAGAAATCCATCCATCGCGCGCCAGCCGTCTATCATGTCCGCAGGAATATAGGCGGCCTGCGGCGTTTGCATGAAAGACTCCGGGTCGGCCGCGTAGAGCTGGCCCCGTTCGAGCACCAGCGTCGGCACGTTCCAGGTTCCCGCTTCGAGCGTCGCGTCGAGCACGCCGTCGATTTTCGTCTCGTCAATATTCGCCCATTGCTCGGCGAAGGGCAGAAACAATTCCGCCTCGAAGCCGTCCCTGACGAGCGCAGCCTCGTAGCCGTCGAAATGCTCAATGGTGTCGGGCGCCTCGGCGAGCACGTCCAGAAGTGTCATCGATCCCGGCGTATGCGTGTAGATCTTCAAGTCTTTTTCGCGGGCGGTGGCCGCCGCCGCGCGATAGCTGTCGGGCGTCAGAAACTCATATAATTTCACAGCATCGAAACCGGCACTTGCCATGGTTCGAACCGCGCCAATGGCTTGTTCCGGCGATTCGACGACCAAGCCGTTTTCGCCGAGAAAGCTGCCCTTACCGTCGATGATGGGTCCGGGTTGAGACACCTTTGGCCCAATGAGGATGCCGGCTTCTGCCAGAGCATCCCATTCAGCCGGGCCAGTCCAGCCCGACATGTTCCGGACCGTCGTTATTCCATTTGCAACGTAGAGAAGTCCTTGATCCGCAGCGTTATAATGGACGTGCATGTCGGCAAGACCGGGCATCAGCCATTGTCCGCTTGCATCGATTACGGTCGCATCGACAGGGATCTCGACGGCAGCGGCGGCACCGACCTTGAGGATTGCACCGTCATCCACGACGACACGAGCGTCGCTTATAATCGAGCCTTCGTCATCCATCGTCAGGACAGTGGCGCCGTCGAAAACAATTGGTTCGGCACGTACCGGCCACCATCCGGCACCTGCCGAAATCGCCACAAGTACAGTTACCAATCGCAAGCGCATATTGCCCTCCACTGTCGAACCGTAACTTGGAAAGCACGTACGTCCATACGCATTATTTACGCGGCTTTCGAGACGTCATCCCCGTTCGCCTCGATTTCGGCAGCCTTTTTCTCCACAAGATCGACGATGTGGTCGACCATGTCGGCGCTCTCGACATGATGGTCGGTGACACCGGACAGATAGACCATGTGCTTGCCCTTGCCGCCGCCCGTCAGGCCAATGTCGGTTTCGCGCGCCTCGCCGGGGCCATTGACGACGCAGCCAAGGACGCTGAGCGACATGGGCGTCTTGATATGTTCGAGGCGCTTTTCCAGCGTCTCGACGGTGCGGATGACGTCAAAGCCCTGCCGCGCGCAGCTGGGGCAGGAGACGACACGGACGCCGCGGGTGCGGAGGCCAAGCGCCTTCAGCATCTCGAAGCCGACCTTCACCTCTTCCATCGGTTCAGCAGACAGCGAAACGCGGATCGTGTCGCCGATCCCGGCCCAGAGCAGGCTGCCCATGCCGATGGACGATTTGACCGTCCCGCCGATCAAGCCGCCTGCTTCGGTAATTCCAAGATGCAACGGGCAGTCGACCGCGTCGGCAAGGCCCTGATAGGCCGCAACGGCGAGGAAGACGTCGGATGCCTTCACCGCGACCTTATACTCGTGAAAGTCGTGGTCCTGTAGAAGTTTGATGTGATCGAGCGCGCTTTCGATCAGCGCCTCGGGACACGGCTCGCCGAATTTTTCGAGAAGGTCTTTCTCAAGGCTGCCGGCATTGACGCCGATGCGGATTGCACAGCCGTTCGCCTTGGCCGCGCGAACGACCTCCGCAACGCGTTCTGACGACCCGATATTGCCCGGATTGATGCGCAGGCAGGCCGCACCCGCATCTGCCGCCTCGAGCGCGCGTTTGTAGTGAAAATGGATGTCCGCCACGAGTGGCACCATTGCCGCCTTTGCGATCAGCTTGAAGGCGTCCGTCGAGTCCGTGTCGGGGCAGGAGACGCGGATGATGTCGGCGCCTACCTCTTCGCACGCACGTATCTGGTCGATGGTTGCACGCGCATCCGATGTCGGCGTGTTCGTCATCGTCTGGACCGTGATCGGCGCATCGCCGCCCACGGGGACGCTGCCGACCATGATCTGGCGAGACTGTCGGCGCTCGATATCGCGCCAAGGGCGAACAGACATTGGGATCAGGCTCCTTTGTGCCGATGTCGGACGGACGGGCCGGAAAAGCAAGCCGGCGTGCGGAGTATCACAATAAAGTCACACCCACGCGCGGATGCGGGAAAACTGCGCAATGGATGTTCTTTTGGCAAAGGCATCCGTTTGGAATGCTCCCAAATACTGTCTCGATATTCAGCATCGTAAAGGAAATGGCGACTGTAGGAAAAAGCTATCTGCAACAGCCCTTCTTCATATGGCGAAGACCCTCTGGCGGCTGACAAAAAAGAAAGGGCCGCCCCGCAGGAGGGCGACCCTTTCGCAATAAATAACCGTTCGGTTAGCTAGACGCTGCACCCGAAAGCACCGTCACGCCGCGGCGGTTCTGGGCGTAGGCGGCCTCGGAAGAACCTTCGACAGCCGGGCGTTCCTTGCCATAGCTGATCGTTGTCACGCGGCCGGCACCGAGACCCTGCTGCTGCATGTAGGTGGCGATTGCACTTGCGCGGCGCTCACCAAGGGCGAGGTTGTAATCGCGCGTACCACGCTCATCGGCATGGCCCTCGATGGTCACGCGAACGTCGGGATACTGGCCGAGCCACGCCGCCTGCTTGGCGAGCGTGTCACGCGCCTCTGCATCGAGCGACGAGCTGTCATAGGCGAAGTAGACGGTGTCCGAGCCAACCTGCTGCATGAAATCCGCCACGCTGCCCGGAACTGCAGTCGAGCCGACGGCACCGGTGTCCGTCGCGGTCGGCGTCGGTGCCGGTGTCTGCTGTGGAACCTGCGGCGGCGGGGGCGGCGGCAGGTCGTCATTGTTCGAGGCGCAAGCCGATGCGCCGAGCAGCAGCCCAGCAATGAGGGAACCCTGGAGATACTTCGACATCGTCAACACCCCTTCTTGGTGAAACCTGTGATCCTCAAACCTCTGGCGCTTCGGTTCGTTCCGCCCCCGCCCTTTGTGGAACACTAGTCGAGCAAGGGCGACCATGCCGGGTCGCTGCCCTCGAGCGGCGTCGGGATCGCACGCTCATTTATGCCCGTCAGATCGATGGAGCGCAATTCCGCACCGCCGCCGCGTCGCGACCGAAGGAACATGATGACCCGGCCATTGGGCGACCAGGTCGGCCCCTCGTCCTGCCAGGCGTCGGTCAAAAGGCGCTCGCCGGAGCCGTCCGGGCGCATCACGCCAATGCGGAACTTGCCGCCGCCGATGCGGGTGAAGGCAATGAGGTCGCCGCGCGGGCTCCAAACGGGTGTTCCGGCCCTACCCTCGCCGAAGCTGATCCGCCGCTGGTTCGAGCCGTCGGCGTTCATCGTGTAGACCTGCTGCGAGCCGCCTCGGTCGCTCTCGAAAGTGATCCGGCGTCCATCCGGCGAGAAGCTCGGCGCGGTATCGATACCCGGCGCGCTCGTCAGGCGGCGCACATTTCCTCCGCGTGTCGACATGGCGTAGATGTCCGTGTTGCCGCCGCGCGCCTGGCTAAAGACGAGCGTCTGCCCATCGGGCGAAAAACGCGGCGCGAAGCTCATGTTTGGGAATTCACCGACCGCCCGCTGCCGATTGGCTTCGAGATCGTAGATGTAGATGCGCGGCCGGTTGCCGGCATAGGACAGATAAGTGATCGTCTGCTCGGTCGGCGAAAAGCGCGGCGTCAGAACGAGATCCTGCCCACTGGTCAGGAAGCGGTGATTGGCGCCATCCTGATCCATGATCGCGAGGCGCTTGATGCGGTTCGTCGCGGGGCCGGTTTCCGAAATATAGACGACCCGGCTGTCGAAATAGCCGGTCTCCCCGGTCAGCCGCGAATAGACCGCATCGGCGCATTTATGGGCGGCACGACGCCAGAACCGCGGGCTGGTATTGAAGCCCTCACGCACCAGCACTTCCTCCGAGAAGACATCATAGAGGTAGCAGCCGACCGTGATCGAACCGTCCGCCTGGCGCTCGGTGAACCCCGAAACAAGCGCTTGTGCGGCGACGGTACGCCAGCTCGGAAAGTTCGGCGACAGGACATCGGCGTAACTCACATCGGTCGTGAAGGCGAGAGGATCGAGCGGGCGGAAAAGACCGGACGAGCGCAGATCGTTCGCAATGACCTCGGCGACACGCTCGCCGAGCGCGGCTGTCGAGCCTGCAGGGGTTTCGACATCGGCCTGCGTTGCGAAATCGGGAATGGCGATCGGCAGCGGACGCGTCACGCCCTGATTGATGTCCACGCTGAGGTTTTGCGCGTTTGCAGGGACGGCGAGCGCCAATAGCAAGGCGGACAGCGCTATGAGACGCAATAGATGGGTCGCGAACATCATCAAAAATCCTTCGGGTCGAAGTTCAGCGTAAAGTCTTCCCAGCCGCCTTCATAGAGGTCTGCAGGGAGACCTTCGAGGGAGCAAGCCGGGTTCATGACCGCGCGAATGGCGGCATCGCGGGCGGCGCGCTTGTAACCGGTAGCGGCGTTCCCGGTCTGGCGTACGAGACTCGGCCGCCCGACAATCTCGCCGGATTTCGCAGCCTTCACGCGAAGCGTCGTGACGATCTTGTCCGCATCGGGACCACCGGCATTGGGATCCCAGCATTTGTAGACACGCTCCCGAATGGCCCCCGCGAGCGTCGCCTGCTGCACCGACGAAAGCTGTGCGCGTGTCGGGAGCGCGTCGGTAATCAATTTCGCGAAATCTTCTTCTTCGCGGGCCTCCGGCGCCTCAGCGACGTTACGATCGACCGGCGCCTGCAATTCTTGCTTCCGAGCTGGCGCCGGTTCCGGTTCTGGCTCCGGCTGGGTGGGCTCACTCTCGACCGGCGGCAGCTCGGCGAGCGGTTCCGGTGGCGACAGATCGATTTCGGAGTCGATCGGCTCAGGTTCCGGCGTATCGAGCGCATCGATCGTCTCGCGGGGCGCCGCCGCGAGCGAGGGTTCGGGGCGTTCCGTCACGCTTGGCAGGTCGCCGATCTCGACGAACTCGATCGCGATCGGCTCATCGATCGGAAAGCTTTCGTCCGATGCGAACGACCAGGCCACCGACAGCGCGGCGAACAGCGCCAGGTGCGCGCCGCCTGCAAATGTCAGGGCACGCGCCTCGCTCAGTTCCCCTCTCCGGCACCCTGAGACCCGCCTGCCTCGCTGACCAGCGCGACGCGGCGAAAACCGGCGGCGTTCACCTCGCCAAGGACATTCATGACGAGACCATAATCTAGGCCCTGGTCGGCTCGAATATAAACGCGCGGCTCTTCAGCGCCGGTTACCGCCGGATTGCGCGCGTCGTAAATCGCGGCGAGCCGAGCCGCGAGGCTCTCCGCATCTTGGCGCTGCTCGTCGATGAAGACCCCGCCGTCGCCATCAAGAGAAATCTGAATCGGCGTGTCATCGCTCTTGAGTGCGGCCGCGCGGCTGTCTGGTAGGTCGACCGGAACGCCCGCTACCAGCAGCGGCGCAGTGATCATGAAGATGATGAGGAGCACCAGCATGACATCGACGAGCGGCGTCACATTGATGTCCGCCATCGGCGCGCGGCGAGCGCGTCCGCGAGATCGTCCCGTAAGTCCGATCGCCATCAGCCGCGCCCCCTAATCACCGCTCGTCCATCTCGCGACTGAGAAGGTTTTGGAACTCCTCAGAAAAGCCGATCAGCCGCGCCTCCAGCCCGCCGATCCGGTGCAACAGCCTGTTGTAGCCAATCACGGCCGGAATGGCCGCGAACAGGCCGAGCGCAGTGGCAAAAAGCGCTTCTGCGATCCCGGGCGCGACGACGGCGAGTGTCGTGTTCTGCGTACCCGCAATCGCGATGAACGCTCGCATGATGCCCCAGACAGTGCCGAACAGACCGACGAAGGGACTGACCGAGCCGATGGTAGCGAGGACGTTCAGCCGGTCGGATAGCAGCCCGATCTCCCGGTCGATGGTCACCTGCATCGTCGAGGCTAGCCGGGTTCGCAGCCCCTCAGGCTTTGGCGTTCCATGTTTCGACGAGCGCCGCCATTCCGTCATCCCCGCATCGAATATCTTCGCCGTCGGATGCGAGACCTTCGACTGGCCGCCATGAAAGTCCTCGAGGCTGTCCGCTTTCCAGAAGCGATCCTCGAAGGCGTCCGCCTGCTTGCCGACGCGCTTCAGCCGTCCGGAGCGATCGAATATGATGGCCCAGGACCAGATCGAGGCGAGGATCAGACCGAGCATGACGGCCTTCACAACGATATCGGCTTCGAGGAAAAGCGCCCACGGGCTCATATCGGTCGCGGCGGCCATGCCCACCTCTACGGCACGGTCCTGCATCATTCCCCTTGATCCTTTGCCATCGAACTCTCCTGCATCAAGCGCGTGAATTCCTCGCGCCAACGCGCAGGCTGGCGAACGGGTCGCATCCCGCCCACGCCGTCTGGCGCGACGAGCGCCGCCGTCACAACCGCCCGCACGGCGAGCGCCCCTTCGCACAGGACAAGCTGCTCGATCTCCGTCGCC
The DNA here is from genome assembly GCA_049683075.1 of Pacificimonas sp. Taxonomy (GTDB): domain Bacteria; phylum Pseudomonadota; class Alphaproteobacteria; order Sphingomonadales; family Sphingomonadaceae; genus Pacificimonas. Next base: position 159 of record JBAUIQ010000352.1, on the reverse strand, counting down.
GCTGCACGAACACGCGTGACGCGGCTTTCGACGATGAGGACATCGTCGAGCTTCGCCGGGCGCTTAAAGGCAATTTGCATGTCGGCGACGGCGTAAACGCCTTCACCCGCCTCGAAGGTCTCGCGCTGATCGATCCCCGCGAGCCGCAGCATCTCCGAC
>JBAUIQ010000351.1:0-3479 GCA_049683075.1 Pacificimonas sp. | reverse complement strand
GCTTGGGATCGCGCGCGAATCCCTGTCCGACACCACTTTGGGAGCACCCTTTGCCGGTCGGGTTGCACGGCGGCTGCTCGAACAGGGAGCGCAAGCCCAGCCCGGCGAACCAGTGCTCGAAATCGATGGTATCGGCCTCGAGGTTTCGTTCACCGTTGCCCAGTCACAGCGTGAAGGGCTCGCGATCGGCGATCAGATCACGGTTTTGATGGATCAGGACGGCGAAACTATCGAAATCTCCGGCTCGATAACTGAAATTTCATCGCGTGCGATCGGTATCGGCGCTTTCGAGGTCAGGGCGAATGTGCCTGGTGAGATCGATCAGTTGCAAGCAGGAATGGCGGTCGATGTGCGTGTCGAGAACGCACCGGATGTTTCTGCCGACAGTGGCATCACCATCCCGCTGACCGCTTTCAAGCCGACGGCTCGAGGCGAGGGCGAGGTCTACCTTATCGATCCGCAAAGCGGAAAGATCGAGGCGCGCCCCGTTCGTCTTGGTCCCGCTAGCGAGAACAGCGTTATTGTAACGGGCGGGCTAAAGAAAGGCGATCAAATCGTCAGCCGCGGCGTTGCGTTTGTGGAACGAGGTGAAACCGTCAATCGGATCGGCAAAGGCGCCGAGCGCTACGCGAAATGAAGGCTCTTTCCGAAATCGGCCTGCGATACAGTTCAGGCCTTCTCCTGATCCTCGGCCTTTTGATGCTGTTTGGCATCATCAGCTATTTTAGCCTGCCAGCGCGCGAAGACCCCAAGCTGACTATTCGCGAGGCGGTCGTCGTGGTCCCTTATCCCGGCATGGGAGCCGAGCGGGTCGACACGTTGATCACGCGGCCAGTTGCCGAAGCGATCCAGTCAATCCCCGAAATGAAAGAGGTCCGCGCGACCTCCATGGAAGGCCAATCGATCATCCATGCCGAGGTCGATTTCGGGCATCCCGATCTTGAGCAAATCTTCGACGAGCTGCGATCCAAAGTCCAAGAGGTGAGCAGCGAGCTGCCCGAAGGCGCACTGACACCCATCATCAATGACGAATTCGGCGATGTGTCGGTCATCACGCTCGCACTTCAATCGCGCGATTTCGATATGTTCGAACTGGGCGATCTGGCCGAGCATATCCGCGAACAGATTTATATGATCGACGGCACGAATAAGGTCGACATTCTCGGCCGGCCCGAAGAGCGGGTCTATATTGAGATGTCGAACGCGACACAGGCCCAGCTTGGCGTTTCACTGAACGTCATCGCCGAGCAATTGCAGGCGCAGAACATCGTGATCCCGGGCGGCGCGATCGAAACTCAGAGCAGAAGTCTTTCGATCGAACCCTCGGGGAATTTCGAAACGCTGGCCGATATCGAAAACGCGCTGATCCGGTTGCCTCAAGGTGAGACTGTGCGGCTCGGCGATTATGCCGACATCGAGCGCACTCTCGATGATCCGCCCGGCGAGCGGGCCTATTTCAATTCGCAGCCCGCTGTCATTTTCGCAATTTCGATGAATCCAGACATCAGCGTGCTAAATTACTCCGAGCGCGCCGTGAAGACGATTGACGAGATCGCCAATTCCCTGCCCGCCGGGGTCGAACTTAATCGCGTGACCTATCAGGCAGAGCCGGTGGAGGAAGCGGTATATGGCGTTTCGATCAATGTGCTGCAAACGCTGGTCATCGTTCTTGCAGTCGTCATCCTTTTTCTCGGTCTTCGGACTGGACTGATCGTCGGATCGATCGTTCCCGCGGTCGTGCTGACCACGCTTGCAGTGATGGGTTTTTACGAAATCCGCATCCAGCGCATGAGCCTTGCGACCATCGTCATCGCGCTCGGCCTTCTTGTCGACAACGGCATTGTCATCGCCGAAGATTACAAGAACCGCATCGGCGAAGGTGTGGACCGGTTCGATGCCGTCGGCCAGACGGTGCGAGAACTTGCGTTGCCGCTCTTGTCCTCGACCATCACCACAATCCTCGTATTTCTGCCGCTCATGCTCGCGCAGGACGGATCGGGCGAATATACTCGCTCGATCGCGCAGGTGATCCTGATCTCGTTGAGCGCATCGTGGTTCATCGCGATGCTGGTGACCCCGGTGCTGTGCTATTGGTTCGCCAAGCAAGAAAGCGAAGAGAAGGAAAACTGGCGCAAGCGCAATGTCGACAAGGCGTTTGGCTATACCCGCGAGCGATACGAAAATCTGCTCAAATGGTTGCTGGCAAGAAAAGCAATTTTCTTAGGCGTGGTCGCCGCAGCGTTTGCACTTGCAGGGTTCGCGATGAGCACTGTGCCACAGGAGTTCTTCCCGCAATCAGATCGGCCCGAAGTCCTCATCTACGCCGATCTTCCCGTCGGAACGTCCAGCGGCAAAACCGATCAGACGATCGCGGCGATATCGCGCTTTCTCGATGATGATGAGCGCTATCCGGATGTCGATAGCATCGCTGCCTATTCTGGTTTCGGCGGCCCGCGTTTTGTGCTTTCGCTTGCCCCGGTCGATCCTGCCCCCAACCGCGGTTTCATGGTCGTGCGCGCCAAGGATGCCGCTACGCGCGACCGATATGTTGACGAATTTCGCCGCGACCTCGCATCGGAATTTCCCGATACCAGGCTTCGCATTTCCTCGATGTTCCTCGGGCCAAGCGACACCGCAATTCTCCAGGGGCAAGTGCGAGGGCCGGATGACGAAGTCCTGATTGAGGCAGGCGGTCGGCTGAAGGACATCTTCAAAAGCGTGCCCGGCACGATCGATGTCTTCTCCGACTGGGAAAATCCGCAAACCCAGATTGATGTTAGCGTTGACCAGGGCGCGGCGCGCCAGGCGGGTGTTACCTCGACCGATGTCGCAATGGCCCTTTCGACCTATTTCGCAGGCCGCCCGATCAATGTCTTTCGCGATGGGGGCGACAGCGTGCCAATCGTCCTTCGCGGAGCGGACCGTGAGCGCATCGATCCGGCACGCGTGGCAAGCCTGGTCGTTTATCCGCGTGGCGGCGACGAGGCGGTCCAGCTTGGCGAAGTCGCCCGTATTTCCTATGTGCCGCAGCCGGGCCGGATCCAGTCCGAGGACTTGATCAAGACGCTAACGATCGAAGGTCGCCCGCTCAACACGACGCCCGAAGACATGATCGCGCAGATACAGCCGCGCGTCGACGAACTCGAGGCGAGCCTTCCCCCCGGCCACTTTATTGAATGGGATGGGATCATCGAGCAGCAGCAGGAAGGCAATGCGGAACTGTTCTCGACCTTTCCCGCCATGCTCGGAATGATCGTGGTTCTGCTTGTTTTCCAATTTAACGGGTTCAAACGCACCGGCATCGTCCTGCTCATCCTGCCGCTTTCGATTATAGGTGCCGCGCTTGGCTTGATCCTCCTCGGGGCGAGTTTCGGCTTCATGGTGATCCTCGGCCTGTTTGCGCTGATCGGCATCCTAATCAACAACGCCATCGTCCTCATCGACCGGATCGACATTGAGCGCGCCGAGATCGCTGAAGA
>JBAUIQ010000350.1:0-1588 GCA_049683075.1 Pacificimonas sp. | reverse complement strand
TTCGTCCTCCGGCTTGGCCTCGAGGAACGTGGCGAAGGCGGCTTGTGCGGCGGGCCAGTCCTCGGCCTCGTAAAGGGCATAGGCTGCATCATAGGCTGGCGTCGGTTCGCCTTCACCATCCGCGGCGATGGTGGCATCGCCGCCCTCAAGCGTTGTCAGGCGGAATTTCGTGTCGGCTTCGAAGCGCTCGAGCGCGGCAGTGAGTTCGCGTAGCTGAAAGCCCTGCTCCTCGACCTGGCCGGTCAGCGACTGCACCTGCGCCTCCAGCGCGTCGATGCGCTGCGTCAGGACTGTCGACGGTGTCGCCGCCGCGACGCCAAAGCCATCGGGCTGGTCGCCGGCGGGCAACTGCACTTCGGGTTCGAAGAAGCGGTCGTCGCCACCGGGGAAGACCTTGCGCTGAACCGCGCGCACTTCCTTCTCCACGCGATCGAGGCGACGGTCGAGCGTGTCGACGGTCTGCGCCGATACGGACGATGCCGCGAGGACACTGGCCCCGGCAAGGGCAAGAAGGATCGGGCGAATGGTCATGGTCTGTCTCCGAAGATCGAAGCGAAATCGTATCGAGGGCGCGCTGTCGCTACGCTGAAGCGGGACGCCGCCCCACGTTCATGCACGGGTTTCATCAGCCCTCATCGGTGTCGACGTTCGAGGTGAACTCGACAAGTCCCTCGCCAGTCAACGGTACGTCGCCGACGACATCGGCCATGCCGCCCAGCTTCGGCACCGGTGTCCCGCCGACGGTGATATCGAGCGCGCCCGCGCGGCCCGTTCGCAGGACGAGGTCGTCGCGACCTTCGGGCACTTCGTAAGTCTGGCCCGCGGTCAGGACGCCCTGGAAGAGGGACTGGCCCGATTCGGTTTCGGAAACGCGGATCCACGCATCTTCATTCGCCGTAAGCACGATTGCCCCCTCGGGGCTCTCAGGGTCGGGAGCAGCGACCGTTTCGACCGGCTCTGCGACCTCGGGGCGGTCGATGCCGGTCGCGACCTCTTCGATGACGAGCGGGTCGTCTTCGACCTCAGCGACATCGTTCACCCCGCCGAACCAACCGTCGGCCCAGGCGTATCCAAACAGCATGACGATCGCGAGGAGGCCAATGCCGAGGAAGATCGCCGCGCGCGGCGGGGCGCGGCGTTCGTCAATGGGCTCGAGGATCGTGACAGAAGGTTCGCGCGCGACGAGGCGCGATTCTTGCCGAAACTGCGCGGCGGTCGCCTCCGGATCGAGGCCGACGGCGCGGGCGTAGTTTTTGACGAATCCCATCGTGTAGGGAAGCGCGGGCAACTCCTCATGTTCACCGGATTCGATGGCGGCGAGGTGACGCAGGGGAACGCGGGTCTGTTCGGCGATTTCGGACAGTTCCCGGTCCTGCTCCAGCCGGGCGGCGCGAAGGGTCTCGCCGATATGGGCGTGCGTCTCGGCCGCGGCAGGCTCGGGCGGCGTCTCCGGCTGGATAGGTTCGCCCTCGTCGTTCACACCGTCGGCCATCGATACCCCGTCCTTTCCGGCGGCGGCCTACGCCGCCTTTTTTCCTGTTCGCGTGCCCCATGTGACACGTCAATGCCCGCACCCGCACCATTATGA
>JBAUIQ010000349.1:0-4505 GCA_049683075.1 Pacificimonas sp. | reverse complement strand
GTCCTCTTCCATCCAACTACTGTTGTGATCCCGAGCGGCGTCGAGCGACCGTGTTAATCGCTGCAATTCGATTTCCCTGTCCTTCGAGCTCGGGGCGTCGCCTAGGGGAGCCTTTGCTCGGAATGATGAGAAATGGATGATCGCAAAATGGCTCCGCTCATCAAACACCTCACCACCGTCGATTCCACAAACGACTGGATCGCCGCCCGCGCTGCCGAAGGCGCCGCCGACGGCATCTGGGTCCGCGCCGACGAGCAAACCGCGGGCAGGGGCCGCCGAGCCCGGGCTTGGGTGTCCGAACCCGGAAACCTCTACGCCAGCACTCTCGTCCGTCCCGGGCCCGATGACGGTCCCGCACCGCAGCTCAGCTTTGTCGCTGCCCTCGCGCTGCACGACATGGCAAGCCGATACGTCCCTGCCGAGCGGCTGACGCTTAAATGGCCGAACGACCTTCTCCTCGACAACTTCAAGTGCGCGGGCATCTTGCTGGAGGGGCAGGGCGGCGTGGTTATCATCGGCCTCGGCATCAATCTCGCCCACCATCCGGAGCGCACTGAGCGACCCGCCACCTCATTCCCGGCGCAAGGCCTTGCCGCTCCCGAACCGGGCGATGCGGTCATGCATCTTGCCAACGCGCTCACGCAGCGCCGCGCCCTCTGGCGCGATGAGGGCTTCGCCGCGATCCGCGACGCATGGCAGGCCATCTCCGCACACGCCCCCGGCGAACGACTGGAGGCGCGTCTCTCCTCGAAGACGATCACCGGTGCCTATGCGGGACTGGCTGATGACGGCGCACTCATCCTCGCGATGGACGATGCGGAGATACGCCGCATCGACGCGGGCGACATCTTCCCTGTCTGATCGCAATTCTTGCAAAATAGGGTTTGTTTTGAGACTCCGGTCCCATGCTCGACTGACCGATCACACTTCTTCACTCTTCATCCGCCCGAAAACGTGTTTTTGTGTCAAATCACTGTCAAACGAGTGTCAACTTCGGCTGACCCAGCTAATCGAAGGATCACCCCATGCTGCTCGCTATCGACGTCGGGAACACCAACAGCGTTTTCGCCCTGATCGAGGGACAGGCGGTCGTGCATTCATGGCGCATTGCCACCAATCCGAACCGGACCGGCGATGAATATATGGTCTGGCTGTCCCAGCTTCTTGAGCTTGCCCGCATCGACAAGGCGAAGATCGACCGTGTGCTGATTTCGAGCGTTGTGCCACCGACAATCTTCAACCTCGGCAATTTCGCGCGCCATTATCTCTCCACTGATCCGCTGATCGTTACCAAAGATCTCGATATCGGCGTCGGCATCGACGTGCCAAGTCCGTCGGAGGTCGGCGCGGACCGGCTCGTCAATTCGGCCGCGGCGCATGCTGCCCATGGTGATGGCTTGATCGTCATCGATTTCGGCACGGCGACGACCTTCGATATGGTGGTCGGCAACGCCTATGCGGGCGGCGTCATCGCGCCGGGCATCAATCTCGCCGTCGATGCGCTCTATTCGGCCTCGGCGCAGCTTCCCCGTGTTGCCGTGGCCCCGCCTAGCGACAACCGCGCCTGGGCCAAGGGCACGGTCAATGCCATGCAATCGGGCATCTTCTACGGCTATCTCGGTTTGATTGAGGGTCTTGTCGCTCGTCTGAAGAAAGAAGCGGCCCGCGACCTCAAGGTCATTGCCACAGGGGGGCTCGCCCCCATATTCGAGGAACACACGGAAATTATTGACGCCGTCGACACGGACCTGACTGTCCGGGGACTGGCGCTCATCGCTTCAAGGAATTGATTTTGAAAACGAAAAACGAGCTGATTTTCCTACCCCTCGGTGGGTCGGGAGAAATCGGCATGAACGTCAACCTATACGGGTGCGACGGCAAATGGATCATGCTGGATCTCGGCATGACCTTCTCCGATCCGCAATATCCGGGCGTTGATCTGGTCCTGCCGGATCTCAGCTTCATCGAAAAGCGCCGCAAGGATCTTCTCGGCATCGTCCTCACCCATGGTCACGAAGACCATATCGGCGCGATCCCCTATCTTGTCGAAGACCTTGGCGTGCCGATGTATGCGACGCCCTTCACCGCTGGCCTCATCAGAAAGAAATTGCAGGAGGAGGGCATTGAGAAGGATGTCGAGCTGAACATCATTCCGAACGAAGGTTCACTCGAGCTCGGTCCGTTCAAGTGCACATATGTGCCGCTCGCCCACTCGATCCTGGAGGGCAACGCCGTTCTCATCGAGACGCCTTATGGGAATGTCTTCCACACGGGCGACTGGAAACTAGATAAGAGGCCTGTGACGGGCGAGCCCACCACGCCTGAGGAGCTGACGTCCATCGGCGACAAGGGCATCCTCGCGCTCGTCGGCGATTCGACGAACGTCTTCAACAAGAAGTCGGCGGGCAGCGAGAGCGGCGTCGCGAAGGAGTTGGAAACGGTCGTTCGCGAGCAAGAGGGTAGGGTCCTCGTAACGACCTTCGCCTCGAACGCCGCGCGCCTGAAGACCGTTGGCGATGTGGCCAAGGCGACCGGGCGACAGCTGTGCCTCGTCGGCCGGTCCATGCATCGAATTCTCGAGGTTGCGCAGGCCAATGGCTATCTGACCGACTTCCCGGACGTCCTCCGCGAAGACGACGCCATGAAACTGCCGCGCGAGGAGGTCCTCATTCTCTCGACCGGCACGCAGGGCGAGCCCCGCGCTGCCCTCAGTCGCATCGCCGAGGGATCGCATCCCCGCATCAAGCTGGAGCGCGGCGACACGGTCGTTTACTCGTCGAAGGAAATTCCCGGCAACGAAGTCGGCATCGGCATCGTCCAGAACGCGCTTGCCGAGAAGGGCGTGAACATCATCACTGAGCGGCAGGCGGGCGTTCACGTCTCCGGCCACCCGGGTGTCCCTGACCTCGAGGCGATGTACGGCTGGATTCGTCCCGAAATCGCTATTCCCGTGCATGGTGAGCGCCGCCATATGGAGGAACACGCCCGCCTCGCCGAGCGCGTCGGCGTCAAGCATCAGGTCGTGCCGATGAATGGCACCGCCATTCGCCTCGCACCAGGCAAGCCGAAGATCGTCGACAATGTCGAACATGGTCGCCTCGTTCTCGATGGCGATGTAATTATTCCTGCCGACGGTTCGACCATCGTCGAGCGCCGGCGCCTGTCGAACTATGGCTATATCGGCGTCACCATGGCGCTCGAAGGGCGCAAGCTCGCCGCCAATCCTGTCGTCCATCTACAGGGTGTGCCGGTCGAGGAGGAGCAGCAGGACTTCATCGACGACATTGTCGAGGCGACTGAGAAGGCACTGAAGAAGGCGAAGGGCAATGACGACGACATCAACGAAACCGTCCGCATCGCCGTCCGCCGCGTCGCGCGTGAGTGGACCGGCAAGAAGCCCGTCGTCGAAACAAGTCTGATCAGGTTATAAGATCATGGGTGTCGGCAGCGGCCTGGCCATCTACCTTCTCGTCTGGGTACTCACTCTCTTCGCGGTGCTCCCTTTCGGCGTCCGCACGGAGGAGGAGGAGGGTCGCCGCGCCAAGACCGGTCACGCCGATAGTGCGCCGTCCCAGCCGATGATATTGAAAAAGCTCGCATGGACCAGCCTTGTCGCCTTCATTCTGTTCATAATCTTGATGGCGAATTACCGCTATGGCTGGGTCACGATGAGCGACTTCCCGCAGTTCTAGCGGCGGAGGCGCTCCGTACTCTGCGCAAGCGCCACGTAGAGTTTGCCGAGATCAGAGGACAAAAGGGTGACGGAAAAAGCGGTGCCATCCCGGTCGCCGGTCACGCGCCGCATCATGGCTTCGAAATCGTGGATATAGCGGCGTACGGCTTCGCGAAACTCCGGTTCTTCCTCAAATCGGCGAGAGATGGCCTTCGCATCCGAACTTTCGACCAAACGAGCGGCGCGGCGGGTAAAGACGCTCCGGTCCCCAGCGAGATACTGCGTCCACGCGCCTTCTGTGACTTCCGTCGACAACGCCTTCGTAATGTCGATGGCATTGGAGTTGAGCGCCTCGACCAACAGTTCGGACTGCTGCGCAAGATTGAGTTTTTCCGCTTCATCCAGTCGCTCGTCCGCCTCCCGAACCCGCGCTTCCAGGGCCGAAGCCGTTTCGGCGACCGATACGACCGCTTGCGACAGCCGGGATGCAGACGCCTCCGCTGCCGTCGCGGCGCGCTCCCCGGCGGCATCCAGTGCCGCTATCTGTTCCGCCACAGGCCCCTCGGCTTGCCGCGTCAGCATCTCCACATTTGCCCGTTCCAGCGAGGCAACGGCTTCATCGACCACACCGCCAAGCGTGTCGCGGACCGAAAGTGAGGCCTGCTTGGCAACGTCCCGGACGCGGCCAAGCACTTCGATCAGCTGCCCCGCGGCGCCGTCCGCAGTCGAAGCGGCGTCCTGTCTGATACTCTCGATCATGCCATTCGCTTCGCCAAGTTGCTCTGACAGGGCTGAAATGGTCGTTTCCAGATTGCCCCGCTCTGTCACCAGG
>JBAUIQ010000348.1:0-25464 GCA_049683075.1 Pacificimonas sp. | reverse complement strand
GCGACGACCCAGACATCGTCCGACAATTCACGCGCGATCTGTTCGAGGACGGCGAACCCCGGCGCGTGATAGCCGTCGTCGTTGGTGAGGAGAATGCGCATTGGCGTGGCTTTCGTCATGGAGAAGTTGGAAGCACCTTAGACTTCGTCATCCCGAGCAAAGTCGAGGGACCGCGTGATGTTGCTGTAGCACCTTCGGTACGTCCCTCGACTTCGCTCGGGATGATGAAAATATGTTCGTTACGCCACCAATTCAGTCAGCCCGCCCATATAGGGCCGCAGGACATCCGGCACGTCGACCCCGCCATCGGCGCGCTGATAGGTTTCCAGCACCGCGACCAGCGTTCGCCCGACCGCAAGCCCCGACCCATTCAGCGTCGTCACGAACCGCGTTTTCTTCTCGCCGTCACTGCGCGTTCGCGTGTTCATCCGCCGCGCCTGATAATCGCCGAAATCCGACACTGACGAAATTTCCCGCCACGCGCCCTGGCCGGGCAGCCAGACTTCGAGATCAACCGACCGCCGCGCCGTCGCGCTCATGTCGCCCGCCGACAGGAATACCCGCCGATAGGGGAGGTCCAGCCGTTCGAGGATCGTCTCAGCCGCGCGCAGCTTCCGCTCATGCTCGGCCTTCGAAGCGTCCTCATCCTCACTCGCGTCGATGATCGACACCAGCTCGACCTTCTCGAACTGATGCTGGCGGATCATGCCCTTGGTGTCGCGCCCCGCCGACCCGGCCTCGGAACGGAAGCAGGTGGACAGCGCAGCGACCCGGATGGGCAGTTCCTCAGCGGGGACGATGCGGTCCCGTACCATGTTGGTCAGCGGCACCTCCGCCGTCGGAATGAGCCAGCGATCGTCCGTCGTATGAAAGCTGTCTTCCGAGAATTTCGGAAGCTGTCCGGTGCCATACATGGCTTCGTCTCGAACGAGTAGCGGCACGTTCGTCTCGGTATAGCCATGCTCGGTCGTCTGCACATCGAGCATCCACTGCCCGATCGCTCGGTGCAGACGCGCGACGCCGCCCGTCAGCACGGTAAACCGCGCCCCCGCCATCGCCGCCGCCGTCGCCGCATCGAGGCCCAGCGCCTGCCCGATTTCGTCATGCTCCTTCGGCGCGAAGTCAAAGTCGCGCTTCGTGCCGATTTCCTTTAGAACGACATTGTCGGCTTCTGTCAGTCCCTCGGGAACATCGTCCGCAGGCAGGTTCGGCAGCCGTGCCAAGCTGTCGGTCAGCTCGGCTTTCAACGTCCGTTCGCGCTCCTCCAGTTCCGGCACGCGCGCCTTCAGCGCGCCGACTTCCGCCTTCAGCCGCTCGGCTTTCGCCGTGTCACCCGACCCCATCGCCTTGCCGATCGCCTTCGACGCCTCGTTCCGGCGTGCCAGGGCGGATTGCAGCTCCGTCTGCACCTCGCGCAACTGCGCGTCGCTTGCCACGAGGCCCGGCGCGACGGGTTCGTGTCCTCGGCGTTTCAGCGCGCGGTCGAAGGCGGAGGGGTCGTCGCGGATCAGCTTGATGTCATGCATGGGCGCCGGTTCTGGCGGCGGTCCGCTTTTTCCGCAACCGGCAAGCGGCGCGGGCGTTGGGACCAATGAAACAACGAAACAGGAGACCCCCTTGGACCTTCCCCACAAATGCGAAGTCTGCGTCGTCGACGGCGAAAAACTCTTGCTGCTCGTCAACGAGGGCGACGCAGAATATCCAAACCTAGAAGTCGTCCGAAAGGAAAAGCAGGACAATCCCTCCGACGCCGAACTCAGCGCCAATAGGCCGGGTCGCCAGTCCGAATCGACCGGCGCGCGCACCTATGCCTACGACAACACCGATTTCCACCAGCTCGCCGAAGACCGCTTCGCCGCCGATGCCGCCGACATTCTCTACAAGCGCGCTCATGCGAACAAGTTCGACCAGCTGATCGTCGTCGCGCCGCCGAATACACTTGGCGAAATTCGCCAGCATTATCATGTCAGCGTTGAGCAAAAGCTGATCGGCGAGATCGACAAGGAAGCCACGAACCTTCCGCCCGACGAGATTTCGAAAATGATCCTCGCGGCGTAACGACACGAGGCGAGGGCGGGGGAGTGGATATTCGCCACCACCCCCGCTAACCGCCATTCGATGAGCAGCGCCACCCAAGCGGCCATCGAAATCCGCAACCTCGAAAAGACCTACTCCGACGGGAAGCAGGCGCTGAAGGGCGTCAGCTTCGATGTGCCGCGCGGGCAGATTTTCGGGCTTCTCGGCCCCAATGGCGCGGGGAAATCGACGCTGATCAACATTCTTGCCGGGCTCGTGAACAAAACGGGCGGCACCGCGTCGATCTGGGGCCACGACATCGACAGGGACGCGCGCAACGCCAAGCGCGCCATTGGTATCGTGCCGCAGGAGGTGTTGTTCGACGCCTTTTTCACGCCGCTGGAAGCGCTGGAGCTGCAGGCGGGTATGTACGGCATCGCGCCAGAGGATCGCCAGTCGATGGAAATCCTCAAGGCACTGCGGCTCGACGACAAGGCGAACGCCTATTCTCGCACCCTCTCCGGCGGCATGAAACGCCGCCTCCTCATCGGCAAGGCGCTCGTCCACAATCCGCCCATCCTGATCCTCGACGAACCGACGGCGGGGGTCGATATCGAGCTTCGCCAACAGCTCTGGGACTATGTGCGCGGCCTCCATGTGGGCGGCACGACCGTGGTCCTGACGACGCATTATCTCGAGGAGGCCGAGGAGCTGTGCGATCGTATCGCCATCATCAATCATGGCGAAGTCATCGCCAACGACGAGACCTCGACGCTCCTAGCCAGCGCGCAGGAGAAGGTCCTGATCGCCGTCGTCGACAGCGACCTCGATGCGGTTCCAGAGGGTCTTCCCGTCGAGAAGGCGGAGCTGAACGGCACCCGCGAACTCGTACTGACCTATGACCGCTCGAAGGTCGGGGCGGGCCAACTTCTGACCACCTTGTCCGAGCGCGGCCTGACGGTGGCCGATGTCTCGACGCGGGAAGCGGACCTTGAGGACGTCTTTCTGCGCCTGACGCAGGAGGGCGTGGTCTGATGGCAACGAAACCCCAGTCCTTCGACGCCGTCATCATCGGTTCAGGGGCGGCGGGCCTCACCGCAGCGCTCGCGCTCGCGAACCACATGAAGGTCGCGGTTCTGTCGAAGGGCGATCTCTCGGCTGGCTCCACGACCTGGGCTCAAGGCGGAATCGCCGCCGTCCTCGAAGCGGGCGACAGCTTCGACGCCCACATCCGCGACACCATGGTCGCGGGCGCCGGCCTCAACGACCGCGACGTCGTCGAATTCGTTGTCGAAACTGCGCCCGCCAGCATCGAGCGGCTGGCCGAGCTTGGCGTCCCTTTCAACCCGGACGATGACGGCGACGATCGGTGGCACCTGACCCGCGAGGGCGGGCATTCGGCGCGGCGCATCGTGCACGTCGACGACGCCACCGGCTGGGCCGTGCAGGAGGCACTGGAGAAGGCGGCGCGTGCCGAACCTAATCTGACGCTCCTCCCGGACATGGTCGCGATCGACCTCGTGACGGGGCGGCACGCCAAGGACGCGAATTGCGATCCGCGCAACGTCTGGGGCGTCTACGCCTGGAACCGGCGCACGAAGAAGGTCGACACCATCGTCGGCAAGGCCACCGTGCTGGCGACTGGCGGTGCGGGCCGGACCTACCTCTTCTCGACCGCCCCGCGCGGCGCGACCGGCGACGGCATCGCCATGGCGTGGCGCGCGGGCAGCCGCGTCTCCAATATGGAATTCATGCAGTTCCACCCGACCTGCCTCTACAATCTGGAGGTCAAGAACTTCCTGATTACCGAGGCGGTGCGCGGCGAAGGGGGCCTCCTCAAACTCCCGACTACAGGCGAGCGCTTTATGCCGCGCTTCGACCCACGCGGCGAGCTCGCACCGCGCGACATCGTCGCCCGCGCCATCGACCATGAGATCAAACGCCTCGGCCTCGATTATGTCCACCTCGACATCAGTCACGAGGGTGAGGACTTCGTCGAACATCATTTCCCGACCATCCGCGCGAAGCTCGCCGGATTGGGCATCGACATGGGAAAGGAGCCGATCCCGGTCGTCCCGGCGCAGCATTACACCTGCGGCGGCGTCATGGTGGACAAGGCCGGCCGCACCGACCTTCCCGGCCTCTATGCGGCGGGTGAGGTCACGCAGTCCGGCCTCCATGGCGCCAACCGCCTCGCCTCAAATTCGCTTCTCGAATGTCTCGTTTACGGTGACGCTGCCGCCGCCGACATCCTGAGCCATGGCGACGACCTGCCCGGCCCGCCCGACATCGCGCCCTGGGACGAGAGCCGCGTGCGCGACCCGGACGAAGAGGTCGTCGTGCAGCATAACTGGCGTGAAATTCGGCGCTTCATGTGGGACTATGTCGGCATCGTCCGCACCGACAAGCGCCTCGAACGCGCCGCCCACCGCGTCGCGCTCCTGAAGGACGAGGTCGAGGAATATTACGGCAATTTCCGTGTCAGCGCCGACCTCATCGAACTCAGGAACCTCGTGACGGTGGCCGACCTTATCGTTCGCTCCGCGCAGGAGCGTCCGGAAAGCCGCGGCTTGCACTATAACAGCGATTTGCCGCACACCCTGCCGGTTGCGTCCGACACGGTTTTGGTCCCCGGCGTTTAGGGAAGCGTGTCGAGACGCGGATCGCGTGGGGGATCCTCAGAGGGCTGCATCACCTCCGCCGTCGTCTCGATAATCGCCGTTTCCGGGTGATGCTTGTCGAGATGCTTCTTCACGATGCGGAGGTTCTTCGTGTTCGAGCGAAAGACGACATCGACTGCGTCGCCGATGAAGGGCACGAAGCCGATCGCCGTATCAAACAAGGTGTTCCAGCCCATGCGCGTCAGCTGCCATTTCGACATGCCGAGATTGCGCGCTTCCCAGATCAGGTAGCTCGACATCACACCACCGATGACGTCGCCTAAGACCGGAATAAAGCCCAAGATCGCATCGAGTCCAATCCGATCCCCGACCAGCGGAATTCGAACCGGCAACTTGATCGCACGTTCGAGAACCGTCTCAAGGACTTCGACCCGTGCCCGGACGGCCATGGGCGATTTCGGGTCGTGCCCGAGCTGGCGCGCGGCCTCCTCGAACGCCTGCTGATCGACGCTGAAGCTGTGCGCCTGTCCGGATTGACGGTCCTCCATCGGCTCAGCCAAGCGCGATCACAGCGCAGGCGATACGTGATCCGGCGTTGCCCGAGGGCTGGCTGACCATGTCATCGGCATCCGAATGTACGATCAGCGCCGCGCCATCGAGATCGAGCATCGGAATGTCCCCGTCCGCCACGGAAACGCCCTGCACCTGTGTTCTGAGCGCCGCTGTCCCGTCCGCCGCGACCGTCACGTTGCCAAGGTCGCCCTTATGCTCCGGATGCGGCACGTTCGTCGGATTCCAATGCCCGCCCGCGCTGCTGAAATCAGGCTCCACGCAGCTTCCTGTCTCATGAACATGGACGCCGTGAACGCCTGCCGGGACGTTCTGCAATGCGATATCGATATCGATGCCGGTTTCGTCGTCGGTGAAGACTGCGCGGCCGTGAAAGGTCCCGTCCGCCCCTGCCAGCTGCGCATAAGCGACCTCGTCGGCGGGCGGCATGATGCCCGCACTCGGGGCGTCGTTGTTCGCGGCGCCGCCGGACTGACAGGCGGCAAGCGTGGCACCCAGCGCCAGCGCGGGAAGAAGGGTTTTCAGCATCGGGTATCTCCTCTTTCGGCCTCCAACGCACCGCACCTTCGTTGGTTCAGGTCGTCCCTAGCGGTCGTCGACGGCCATCCGCTTCGACTTTAGCGAGAAGACCAGGACCACGGCCAGCATCGCCGCCGACAGCGCGTAGGGCAAAGGCTGTGCAAGCTGATAGAGTCCGACGCCGACCGTCGGCGCGATGATGAAGCTGGCCCCATTCACCGCCGTGACCGTGCCCGCCGCGGCACCCTGGTCCTCTGTATCGACGGCAAGGCTCGCTCCGGCCGAAAAGCCGGGCCGCGCGAAGCCGTAACCAAGCATGGCGAGCGCGAAGCTCATGATGATGCCGTAGATGCTCGTCGCGAAAACCATGCCGACAGTCCCCGCAAGCGCGAGGCCAGCGCCCCAGCGGGTCAATTCCCGCGGCCCCATGCCGAACATGCCTATCAAGCCCCATTGCGCAAGGAGCGTCGCCCCCGCGCCCGCCATCATCGCAAGACCGATCAGATATTGCGCCGCCGCGGGATCGTCGCCCGATGTATCGATAATGAAGAAGCCCAGCGTCTGTCCCATCGCCGCCTGCGCATTGCCGATGACGAGGCCGTAGATCACCCAGGGCCGGATGCGCGGATCGAACCAGCCGAGCCGCCTGCGCGCAGGTCGCGCGGCGATGGCGGCGATCTCCTCGGCGTCGTCCTTCGGGAGGAAGCGCCAGACAAGGAACAGCACGACGAGCGCGAAAATCGTGAAGACGAACAACGGTCCGGACAGCCCGACCACCGGCAGGATGAAGAAGGGGGCAATGGCCGGACCAACGATGGTACCGAGCCCGAAGGCGCTGGCGAGGACCGAGATGGCCGCCGTGCGCTCCGCACGGCTCGTCCGGACCGCCACATAGGCCTGTGCCGCCGGATTGGACGCCGACCCGAAAATCCCGAACAGGCTTCGAAACGCG
Source organism: Pacificimonas sp. (assembly GCA_049683075.1). Classification (GTDB taxonomy): domain Bacteria; phylum Pseudomonadota; class Alphaproteobacteria; order Sphingomonadales; family Sphingomonadaceae; genus Pacificimonas. Next base: position 18,786 of record JBAUIQ010000348.1, on the reverse strand, counting down.
GCGAACATGACGACGATCAGCAGCGCGCTGATCCATGCTTCCAATCCGGCGAAGATGACGAGCGCGCACAAAAGTGTCGAAATGAAATAGCCGAACATTCCCAGCAAGATCAGGGCCTTGCGCCCGCGCATGTCCGACTGTTTCGCCCAGTAAGGGGCCGACAGCGTCCAGAACAGCGCGGACAGGCTGAAGATCGCGGCGATGAAAACATCGGGAATTTCAAGTTCGCGCCCGATGGCGGGCAGCACCGACTGCAGCGCTGTGTTTCCCGCCGCCACGGTGAACAGCACGAGAAACAGGAGCCGAAAGTCGGTCCTCTGAAATCCGGACAAGGTCGGCGGGCCGGGCATTAGATATTCGTTCTCTTCACCGGGATGCGGGCCGCCCGCCGCTCTGCGAAGGCGATGTACAGACAAGCCCCAGCGATGATCGCCGCGCCGAGGAAAACCGGCCAGTCGCTCGTTTCCCCAAAAACGAGCCAGCCAAGGAGCGCCGCCCAGCCGAGACCTGTATATTCGAACACGATCAGCACCTGCGCCTCGGCCTTCGCATAGGCCGCTGCCAGCGCCAGCACCCCGAACATACCGAGCAGCCCCGCCAGCGCCGCGTTCGGAAGCACCTCTACCTGCGGCACTGGCCAGAATATGAGCGCGGCTGGTGTCAGCAGAACCAGCGGGATGACGGTCGCCAGCGCGGTGATGGCGAGCCCGTCATCCTTCGGTGCCCGCGCGCGCAACATCAGGGTGGCGGCGGCATAAAGAATGGCGGATGTCAGAGCGCTCGCCGTGGCGAACAGCCGTTCCGTATCAGTCGCTGTCGTTCCGGGTTCGCCCTGCACCGAAATTAGGACGCCTAAGAACCCCGCGGCGACTGCAAGGATCGCGCCCGGCTTCAGTTTCTCCTTCAGGAACACCGCCGCCATGAACGGCACGACCAGCGGCGCGGAAAAGGCGATGGTGATGGTTTCGGCGAGCGTCAGGATCGATAGCGAGTAGAAGAAAGTTAGGCTGGTGAAGGTCAGGATCAGCCCGCGCCACATATGAACTTTCAGCCCGGTGCGGTCCGGCATCGGCCGCTTCAAAAGGAAGACGAGCGGCAGCGTGAACAGGCCGCCGAAGACATAGCGCAGCCAGGTTGCGACGACGATCGGCTCCGCCAGCGCGACGGACTTCATCGCCGCGTCCATGCCGCTCAGGAACGCGATCCCGATGATGGCGAGAAGGATGGGCGAACCGGACATGACGGCCGGGCCTTCCCCCGCTTTCGGACGAACGTCAATCGCGTAGCCAAGCCCGCGGCCTCGACGTCATCAGAATGTCATGGCGTTTCGGCAAATCTGCGCTAACCAAAGGCGGCGCGCCGCTCGCAGTCCTCCTTCTGCGGTGCCCCAGATCTTAGAACGACGAACAGGAACTCGACATGCTCCGAACCATCGCCCCACTGACCGTTTCGGCCCTCGCTCTCACCATCGCGGCGTGCGGCGACGGCGGCGCGGGAAGCGCTGGCGGTGCGGCGTCAGAGCCCGCCCTTCGCATCGTCGGCTCCTCGACCGTTTACCCTTTTACGACGGCTGTCGTCGAAGATTTCACGAACAGCAATCCGGGCGTCCCCGCGCCGATCGTTGAATCGACGGGCACAGGCGGCGGTATGAAGCTGTTCTGCGCGGGCGTGGGGCTCGAGCATCCCGATCTCGCCAACGCGTCGCGCCGCATCAAGGCGAGCGAGCTTCAGATGTGCAACGAGAATGGCGTCAATCAGGTCATCGAACTGCAGGTCGGTATCGATGGCATCGCCTTTGCCCAAAACCGGGACGCCAGCGACCTCGCCCTTTCCGCAGAGCAGCTTTATCGCGCATTGGCCGCGACGGCGCCCGATGGCACGCCCAACACGGTTACAAACTGGAACGAGATCGATCCGTCGCTCCCCGATCGCCGCATCGAAGTCCTCGGCCCGCCACCCACGTCCGGTACGCGCGACGCCTTCAACGAGCTGGTCATGCAGGCGGGTTGCGAAGAGATTCCCGAACTGGCGGCGCTCGAAGACGAGGACGAAGGCCTGTTCGAGGAGCGTTGCACGCGACTTCGCGAGGACGGCGCTTATGTCGAATCCGGTGAGAACGACAATCTGATCGTTCAGAAGCTCGTTTCAAATCCGGTCGCGCTTGGCATCTTCGGCTATTCTTACCTTGACGAAAATCTCGACCAGGTCGAGCCTGTGCCCCTCAATGGCGTCTTGCCGAGCTACGACAATATCGCGGACGGCAGCTACATCGCGGCCCGTTCCCTCTACATCTATGCCAAGGGCGAACATCTGGCAGCGAAACCGGCCCTCGGTGACTTCCTCGCCGCCTATGCCTCGGAGGCCGTCAGCGGCCCCGACGGCCTCCTCGCGTCGCAAGGCCTCATCGCGGCACCGGACGAGGCGCGGGCGGAAAATCGTGACGCCGCCTCCGGCAGCGCGGTGCTGACGGCGAGCGATCTCGACGCCTGACGCGGATCTATCCGGTTGCCCCCGCTTTGAACTCGGCGATTGTGCCGGCGAACATTCCGACCATCGGGCCGGCGATTGCCGGGTCGGTGGCGGCAATCGTTCCGCCGGGGAAGGGCGGCTCCGGGGCGTATTCCGCTTGTAGCATCAGCGCCTCGGCATAGGGCCGACCACGAAGCGCGGCAACGACGGCAAGGCCAAAGTCCAGTCCCGCCGATACGCCTGCGCCCGTAATCACGTTACCGTCGGTCACGACGCGCTCATCGATGGCAGTCGCGCCGAAGAGAGGCAGGACATCCATCCCGGCCCAGTGCGAGGTGGCGCGGCGTCCGTTCAATAATCCTGCCTTTCCGAGCAGCAACGAACCCGTGCAGACGCTCGTTACGAACCGCGCATGGCGCGCGCGATCCGCGAGCCATGCCATCGCCGCCTCATTCTTCATCGTCGTGACGGTCCCGGCCGTGCCGCCCGGCGCGAACAGGATGTCCAGCTCGGTGGGCACGTCTTGCATTCTGATTGTCGGAGCGATGGCAAGCCCAAGGTCACTCGGCACCGGGGACAGGTCGTCTTCGGTCGTCACGAGATGAACCGTCGCGCCCATCATGCAGGCGAAGAAATAATGCGGGCCAACAAGATCGAGCGCCGTGAAACCAGGATACATCAGTATCGCCACCTGCTCATCGCCATGCATTTTTAAGCCCGGCACGGCCATCAGTTTCTGATGGGCGACGTTGGCCGCCTCTTTTGCTGTCGCTATATCTTCCGGCGCTGACGCCACCGCCGCGGCGGCTCGCTCGATGGCAAGAAACGGCGCCAGCAAGGCGCCAGCGGTGAGACCCTGTAGAATCGTTCTGCGTGTGGTCACGGGAAGCTCCTTAGAAAATCGCGCCAAGCGTCACGAAGGCCGAGCGAGGATTGCCCGGTCGAACAACAGCTTGGTTCAGATATTGGTACGGAAGAAAATATTGGGAATCGAGTAAGTTGTCGACACGGAGACCCAGCCTGACGGACCCCCGATCATAGCTGAGTTGCGCATCGAAAACGGCATGGCTGTCGCTTTGGAACTGGTTCGGCAGGGTCAGTTCGGCTTCCGACGCGGCGGTCATACCAAGGCCTAGACCCAGGCCTGCGAGGGGTCCTTCCAGGATGCGGTATCGCCCTGCGATCCGCCCCGCATGTTGAGGCACACGCGTCAGGTCGTCACCCGCGGGGATCGCCGTGTCTTCGATGACTTCGGCGTCGGTATAGGCGTATGTCGCGAGGAACGACCAGGACGGGTTTGGCTCGAAGATCAGGTCGGCTTCGAACCCCCGGCTCCGTTGCTTGCCGGTTTGGATCGACGTGAAGAATGTCTCCGGGTCGGGCGTCGGAACGTTCGTCCGCTCGATCTCGAACGCGGCAATCGTTCCCGAGAGGCCAAGATCGGCGAGCCCGAGTTTGACCCCGGCTTCATAGCTCTCCGACCGCTCCGGGCGCGGCGCGGTTTCTGGATTGTTGAAGAAAAGGCTGAGGCGCGACCCGGTTGCATAGCCCGCGAAGACGGACAGCCCCTCGACGATATCGAACGTGACGCCGACGCGTGGGTCCCATTCGCTGTAGGTCTCGTTGTTACCGTTGCCGCCGACGAACTCCGTGATGGCAAGATCGTTGTACCGCAGGCTGGCCAGAACATGAATGCGGTCCGCAATGCTGCCGTTATATTGCCCATAAACGGCGGTCGTCTCGTAGCGATTATCGAGAAACTGGGTCAGCGGCGGGATATCCCCGAATGCAAGATCGCTGTCCGAATCGGCCAAGTCGATGACCCCGACCGGCACGAAATCGAACCCGGTCGCCGCCGCATAATCCACTCGATCCCATTGCATGCCAGCCAACAGGACATGTTCGAAGCCATCGGTTTCGAACTCGGCAAGCAGCGAGCCGTCGACCGTCCACTCGTCAACCGAGCTTGGAAGCTGCCCGCGAATGATCGTAAACGTCGTCCCACTGTCTTCAGGAAAGGCCGCAAAGAAGGGAAAGGACGAGAATTCGAAGAAATCGTTTTCGTAGCGCCGCGCCCGAAAATTAGCCGTGGCGATGTCGCCAAGTCGTTGCGCAACCGAAAGATCTACGGTCAGATTTTCCACCTCGGTCGGCGGCGAATCCGTTGCGCCGGTGAAGCGGAAGGGATCGATGCGGTCATCGTCGGCCACGACGGCGGGAAGACCTACATATTCAAGCTGTTCGGTTCGGCTGTATTTGAGCCGTGCGACGATCTCCGTACCGGTCGGCAGTACGGTGCGTAGCGACGGTGCTACCAAAAGACGCTCGGACGTCACCTCGTCGATCGCGTCGCCTGCAACCTGATAGTCGGCGACGAGGCGGAGCCCCAGACGATCGTCCGCCGCCAGATTGAGATCGGCGCCGGTTTGCCAGGTATCGAAGCTGCCCGCCCGCGCGCGTAGCTCGACCCTGTTCTCGAACAGCGCGCTCTTCCCGACGAGATTTATGAGGCCCCCAACCGGCGACCCAGTGCCGCCGCCGAACAGCGTTGACGTAGGCCCTTTCGCGACCTCGATACGCTGCACGTTCAGAAGCGTCGCCGGATCGATGACGGCCGTGTCGGCATAACCGATTAGGCCGTCGGAGAAAATTTCCGCTTCGAAGCCGCGTACGATGGGATTTGCGAGGACCGTCTCGGACGGCAGCGACGGCACGACACCCGACACATTGCGCAACGCTTCATCAAGGGAATTGAGTTGCTGCTCCTCGATCAGCGTGCGGGTCAGCACCTGGATCGATTGCGGCACTTCGGACAGCGGGACGGGCACTCGCGTGATATTCGCGTCGTCGATCGCATATCGATCGCGCTCGGCCGTGATCAGGATGGTGTCGCCGGGTGTCCAGGATGTTAATGCGGACGGGTCGTTGGCAAGACCAGCCTGCGGCACGGAAAGTGCGCAGCAGAGAAACGCGGCCCGCGTGCCACGATATGATTTTAACATTGGGAATACTCACCGAATGAGGATCGCCGTTCGGTCGCGTAGGTGCGCCGACAGCTGTAATCGTCGATATCAGGCGAGAAAGGCGGGCGGTCCCCTGGCGGGCGGCGGTGGTGCTGTCAGACCGCGACCGGGTGCCGTCATTTCGCCAAGGTTCGACCCGGCGACGTCAACATGCGGCGGCGGCAAGGCGATTACGACGTTGTCGACTGTCGCCATCGACGGCATGGCGGTGAAGGCGCAGGGCTCCGCTCCGCCGCTCTGCGGCGAGTCGTTCCGGCGTTCTCCGGTCTCGTCCATCCAAATGTCGACCGTGTTGACGCCCGTGCAGACCGTCAGTCGCATCCACCCCTCGCCATCATTCGGCATCCAGCCAGACGGCACCGCAGCCTGCACGACCATCGCGAACAGCAGGATCGTGGCGGCGAACATGTTGGTCTGGAGGTGGCGATGGAAAGTCACGCCAGTGCCAATAGGATCCAGACTTTACGATGGGAAGCCGCGGCCGATTGAAAGTCACCGCGAACCCTTTTCGAACGTGGTGCATTGAGTATTCATTAAAAAGAGGGATCGACCGATGACCACTGCCGCCGAGTCCAGGATCACGCAGCTTCAGACGTTCGCCAAGATTGGCTATCTCGCGCGGGGCATTGTCTACATGCTGCTCGGCTATTTCGCGCTAACCACGGCAAATTCTTCGGGAACGACGGGTGTTCTGGATCAGATCAAGGACATGCCGCTCGGCACGGTCCTCCTCGTTCTCGTCGGTGTCGGTCTTGCGGGCTACGGCGTCTTCCGGCTCTACGGTGCCATGATCGGGATCGAGCCCGATGCCCAGTCGACAAAGGGCAAGGCAAAGCGGGTTGGTCATGCGGCTAGCGGCCTCGCGCATCTATTCTTGGGCTACTATGCCCTTTCCGAAGCGCTCGGTGGCGGTTCGTCGACCTCCGGCGGTGGCAGCACGGAGGGGCAGGCGGCGTCGACTCTCGCGTCAATGCCAGGCGGCACCGTCCTCCTGGCCGCGGTCGGCATCTGCTTCCTTCTTGCGGCGCTCTCCCAAGGCAAGAAGGCCTTCACCGGCGACTTCATGCGGCTCCTCGATCCGGATGCGCCGACCCGCGCGAAGTATATTGGACAGGCAGGCTACGCTGCCCGCGCTGTGATTTTCGCGGTTCTCGGCTGGACGATCGTGTCGAAGGCCCTCTCTGAAAACGCCAGCGAAGTCGGCGGCATCGGCCAGGTGCTAAACAATCTGCGCGATACCGGCTGGCTCTACATCGCCGTAGCCCTCGGCCTTATCATGTTCGGCGTTTTCTCGCTGGTCATGGCCCGCTACCGCACCATCCATGACGAAGATGTCGTCGAACGGTTGAAGGCTGAAGTTCGCGCCTAGATCGCCCCGTCGATCGGCTTCACACCCGAATCGTTCAACGCCGTCATCAGGCGCTCGGCGGCATCGTCGAGCGCCTCTTGCGTTCTGGCGCGGATAACGAAATTGGAGCCGACCTTCCCCTCTCGCCAGAAGGGGTAGCTGCCGATCTGGACCCCCTCTTTCTCACGCTCGACGGCGATCAGCGTGTCCGCGACTTCGGTCTCGCCGACCCAGGCCCCGACGCTGCGATCGAGGACCGGCGCGCCGCCCTCCAGCTCCCCTTGCAGCCCTGCGAGCATGCCCTGAGTAATTTTTGGGACGCCCGCCATCATCAAAACGTTCTCGACCCTTATGCCCGGTGCGCCGGAAACCGGATTTTTGATCAGTTCGCCGCCCTTCGGCACGCGCGCCATGCGCAGCCGAGCAGGCGTGATCCGGTCGCCATAATAGCCCTCGAGAATTGCCCGTGCCTCCGGATGCTCGACCACCTCGACGCCCAGCGCCTTCGCCACCGCGTCGACGCTGATATCGTCATGCGTCGGACCGATCCCGCCGGTCGTGAACAGATAGTCGAACCGTTCGCGCCCGCGATTGACCGCCTCGACAATCCGGTCCATCTCGTCGGGCACGATTTCGGCGCCCTGAAGGTCGATGCCCTCGACATTCAGCCATTTGGCGAGATAGGCGAGGTTGGCGTCCTGCGTCCGGCCGGACAGGATTTCGTCGCCGATCACGACGAGGCCGGCGGACCAGATATTGTCTTTGTCGGGCATGATCCCGACCTAGCGAGAACACGACGAAGAAGGAAGCGAGCGCAGCATGGACATCCAGTCACAGGACATCCGCGTCGATTCCGACGGCATCAAGCTCCACGGCCCTGCTGCGTTCGACGGCATGCGCGCCGCCGGACGGCTGGCCGCCGGGGCGCTCGACATGATTGCGCCGCACGTCGTGCCGGGCGCGGTAACACGCGAACTGGACGACCGGGTCTACGAGTTCGTGAAGGCGGCGGGCGCGGTTCCGGCGACCGTCTTCTACCGCGGTTATTCCCATTCCAGCTGCATCAGCATCAACCATGTCGTGTGTCATGGCAGTCCCTCTGCGAAGAAGCTGGCGAAAGGCGACATCGTCAAGATCGACATCACGGTCGTCGTCGACGGCTGGCACGGCGACACCAGCCGCATGTTTCTCGTCGGTGACGTCAGTGTGAAGGCGAAGCGCCTGGTCGACGTGACTTACGAATGCATGATGAATGGTATCGAGGCTGCGGTCCCGGGCAATCATCTCGGCGACATCGGTCATGCCATCCAGATCCATGCTGAAGCCGAGCGCATGTCGGTCGTGCGTGATTTCTGCGGCCACGGCCTTGGCCAGCGCTTCCATGAGGAGCCCAGCGTCGTCCATGCGGGCGAACCGGGGGAGGGGCCACTGCTGCGCGAAGGCATGTTCTTTACCATCGAGCCGATGATCAATCTTGGGCGTCAGGGCACGAAGATCCTTCGCGATGGCTGGACGGCGGTCACCCGCGACCGCCAACTGTCGGCGCAATTCGAACATTCGATCGGCCTCACGAAGGATGGACCGGAGCTGTTTACGAAAAGCCCGAAGGGCCTCGATCGCCCGCCCTTCACGTTCTCTTAGGGCTGCCGAGCAAACGATGGCGACCGACCGTGTCGATCACCGAAAGGGCCACCGTGCCCGCCTTCGCGACCGTATGGCGGACGGCGGCGAGGACGCCTTCGCGGACTATGAGCTTCTTGAGTACATCCTCGGCTTCGCGCTTCGGAACCAGGACACCAAACCTCTCGCCAAGCGCCTGATCGCGGAGCTGGGCAGCTATGGCGCGGTCCTGCGCGCGACGATGGACGACCTGACCCGCATCGGGGGCGTCGGCCCGGAAGTCGCGGCGACGATCAAGTTCGTCGACGCGGCTGCGATGCGCCTGCTTCGCGGCGACGTCCTGAAACGTCCCGTCCTCGGCAACTGGCGCGCCGTCGAAGACTATCTCCACGCCGCGCTTGCCCACAATGCGCGCGAACAGTTCCGCGTCCTGTTCCTCGATGGCCGCAACACGCTGATCGCGGACGAAATGATGAGTGAGGGGACAATCAACCAGACGACCGTTCATATCCGCGAGGTCGTCCAGCGGGCGCTGGATCGAAAGGCGTCAGCCCTAATTTTGGTCCACAATCACCCGTCCGGCAATTCCGAGCCAAGCCGCGACGATATCCGGCTGACCACGCGCATTCAGGACGTCTGCAAAGGCCTCGACATCGTCATCCACGACCATGTGATCGTCGGGAAGGGCGGCAACAGCAGTTTTAAGTCGCTTGGGCTTTTGTAAGGCGGACGTGCCAGCAGACACCATTATTGCTGGGTAGGCAGGATGTTTAGCTGACTTCATTCAGATTCGTCATCCTAGCGCAGGCTGGGGTCCATCTCTGAATCTCTCAAATACGGGCGCGCGGCATAGTCGTGGATTCCTGCGTGCGTAGGAATGACGGTGTCATTGCGTAGTAGGTCCGGCAGCCTTCACTCAATCCCAGGTCGCCACCGGCGGCAGGCTCGTCAGGATCGCGTCGATATTGCCGCCGGTCTTCAGGCCGAACAGCGTCCCCCGGTCGTAAACCAGATTGAACTCGGCATAGAGCCCGCGATAGGCGAGCAGCGCCGCGCGATCCTCGTCCGTCCAGGTCTCACCCATGCGCCGTCTGACGATTGGCGGAAACGCAGCTAGGAACGTCTCGCCAACATCCTTTGTAAAGGCGAGATCGGCGTCCCAGCTTGCGTCGTCGTCGCCCGAACGCAGCCTGTCATAGAAGATCCCACCGACGCCGCGACCACGGCCACGGTGCGGAATATCGAAATAGTCGTCGCACCACGCGGCATAGCGCGCGCCATCCGCAACCTCATGCCGATCGCAAGCGGCCGCCAAGGCCGCCTTCCACTCAGCCGTGTCCTCATCGCGTGGCAAAGGCGGGTTGAGGTCCGCACCGCCGCCAAACCAGTCTCGAGTCGTCGCCAGATAGCGCGTATTCATATGAACGGCGGGGACATGCGGATTGGCCATATGCGCGACGAGACTAATTCCCGTCGCCCGGAACGACGGATCGACCTCTGCGCCCGGGATAGTCTTCGCAAACTCTGGCGAGAAGGCGCCGTGAACGGATGAAATGTTGACGCCGACCTTTTCGAAGAGGCGACCTTTCATCAGGCCCATCGTTCCGCCGCCCGCGTCCGAGGTCGTCGGATCCTCGCGTTTCCAAGACGTGTACGTGAACCGTCCAGCCTCGCCGGGCATATGGTCCGCCTGGTCCTCCAGCCGCTCAATTTCGGCGCAAATCCGGTCGCGAAGCGTCGCAAACCAGCCTGAGGCTCGTTTTTGTCGCGTAGCGAAGTCGCGCTTAGAGGCGGAAATGGCTTTATTCATCAGCGCGCGCCATAAGCCATGACCGCCCCCCGCGCCAAATTGCCCGTTGCGCTTTTGCCGTCCGCGCGGCAATTGGCGGCGCATATCCGGAATACACGTGCCCGTGCGCTCGTTCGCACCCGCGCACCCGAAGAACTAGGGACGATTTTTTCATGGCCACCAGCCCCGACGGCGATGTCGAAGCGATTGTGGACGACACCAATGGGCACGACGGTGAGGTTCGCCGCCGCGACTTCATCCATATTGCCACCGGTGCTTTTGCAGGTGTCGGCGCGGTCGCCGCGATCTGGCCGTTTCTCGACCAGATGAACCCCAGTGCGGACGTCCTCGCGCTCGCCTCCATAGACGTCAATCTCGCGCCCATCGAAGAGGGCATGGGAATCAAGGTGTCCTGGCGCGGCAAGCCGGTCTTCATTCAGCATATGACGCCAGCCGCTATTCAGGAAGCGAGAGCCGTCGATGCCTCGAGCCTTCGCGATGCGCAATCCTATGACGAGCGTACGCTGGACGGACACGAAAACTTCCTAATCCAGGTCGGCGTCTGCACGCACCTTGGCTGCATTCCTTCGGGTGTCGCTACGGGTGAGGTGAAGGGCGACTATGACGGTTTCTTCTGCCCCTGCCACGGATCGCATTACGATTCGGCGGGTCGCATTCGGAAGGGGCCGGCACCGACTAACCTTCCCATTCCCGAATATGAATTTACTTCCGATACGACTGTGAGGATCGGCTGATGTCGTTTAGCTGGGCAAAACCCTACGAACCGAAGACAACCGTCGGCCAGTGGTTCGACGAACGGCTGCCCTTGCCGCGTCTCGTCTGGAACTCGGTCGGCGGCGGCTATGAAGTTCCGAAGAACATCAACTATTTCTACAATTTTGGTGTTCTCGCGGGCCTTGCGCTCGTCATCCAGATCGTCACGGGCATCGTCCTCGCCATGCACTATGCGGCGAACACGGAAATTGCCTTCGCTTCGGTCGAACATATCATGCGGAACGTCAACTATGGCTGGATGATGCGCTATCTCCATGCCAACGGCGCCAGCTTCTTCTTCATTGTCGTCTATATCCACATCTGGCGCGGGCTCTATTACGGATCTTACAAGGCTCCGCGAGAGCTGGTGTGGATGCTCGGTTTGGTCATTTTTCTCCTGATGATGGCGACGGCTTTCATGGGCTACGTCCTTCCTTGGGGTCAGATGAGCTTCTGGGGCGCTACCGTCATCACCAACCTCTTTTCCGCCATTCCTCTGATCGGTGACGGCATCGTCACCTTCCTCCTTGGTGGCTTCGCGGTCGACAATGCGACGCTCAACCGCTTCTTCTCGCTGCACTTCCTGATGCCGTTCATTATAGCGGGCGTCGTTATTCTGAAGGTGTGGGCGCTTCACCTGCCGGGGTCGAACAACCCCACGGGTGTGGAGGTGAAGGGACCGGCGGACACCATCCCGTTCCACCCCTATTTCACCGCCAAGGACCTCTTCGGCATTGGCATATTTTTCATCGCCCTTTCGGTCTTCCTGTTCTTTCTGCCGAACTTCCTTGGTCACCCTGATAACTATATCGAGGCGAACGCGCTTTCGACGCCAGAGCACATCGTGCCGGAATGGTATTTCTGGCCGTTCTACGCGATCCTGCGTGCCTTCACGTTCGACTTCATCCTGCCGGCGAAGCTCTGGGGCGTGATCGCGATGTTCGCATCGATCCTTCTCCTGTTCTTCCTCCCATGGCTCGACCGCAGCCATGTGAAGTCGATGCGCTATCGTCCGAAGATGCGGATGTGGACCTATGTGTTCCTCGGCAACCTCCTGATCCTCAGCTTCTGTGGTGGTGCGCTGGCGGAGCAGCCGTACATCATTATCTCGCAGATCACGACGATCTACTATTTCGCTCACTTCCTGGTCATCCTCCCGATCGTCTCAGCAACGGAGACGCCGCTGCCGCTACCGGCAACGATTTCCGAAGCTGTTTTGAAGGGCGAAGCGTCGACTGGTGCCCCGGCTCAGCTCGAGGATACCGGCCCGCTCGCGCAGCCTGCCGAATAACCAGACGCCCAGAATAGGAAATACGCATCATGGTTCGCTGGATCGGCTATCTCGTCGGCTTCGTCTTCATTTTCGTCCTCGTGCTCGCCTCGATCTCCGGCCTCGTTGATTGGGCGAATGCGGAGGAGGACGCCAACAAGAAGCTGAAGGCTGAGTTCCTGCAGGCCGACGAGGACATTGCATGGTCCTGGGAAGGGCCGATGGGTCTCGGCGTCTTCGGCGGTTTCGACCGTCCGCAGCTGCAGCGCGGCTTTCAGGTCTATCGGGAGGTATGTTCCTCCTGTCACAGTCTGAAATATGTCGCCTTCCGCAACCTGACGGAAATCGGCTTCAACGAGGCCGAGGTGAAGCAGATCGCTGCCGACTGGCCAATTCCGGTGCCGTCCATCAATCCGGATACCGGCGAGGCCGATACACGGCCTGCCGAACCAGCCGATAATTTCCCGCTCGTCTATCCGAACGAGATCGCGGCGCGCGCGGCGAACAACAATGCCTATCCCCCCGACATGTCGCTACTGACAAAGGCGCGTCCGGGTGGCCCGAACCATATTTATTCCGTCATCACGGGTTACGAGCCTGTTCCGGCGAGCTTCCCCGAAGACCAGGTTTCCGAGGGTCTGCACTATAATCCGCACTTTCATAGCCTGTGGATCAACATGCCGCCGCAGCTGTCCGATGGTCTCGTTTCCTATGAGCCCGGGCAGCCGCAGCCGACCGTGACACAGATGGGTCAGGATATCACGGCGTTCCTTTACTGGGCGGCGGAGCCGAAGCTCGAGACACGTAAGCGGGCAGGCGTCGGGGTAATCGTCTTCCTGCTGTTCCTTACGAGCTTCGCCTATCTCACCTACAAGCGCGTCTGGGCGGAGCTGAAACCGTCGCAGGTTGGCGGTCCCGGCAAGCGCGGTGACATCGGTGACAAGGGTCTCGACGCGCGGAAGCCGGGCGAGGACGACCATCTCAAATAGGCAGCTGCGTTCGAGGGGCGGCGCGCGGCCGTGACCATCGGCATTCTCGGAGGTTCAGGTCTTTACGACCTCGATGCCCTGACCGACCGGGAATGGCGGCCAGTCACGACGCCGTGGGGCGAGCCGTCCGACGACCTGCTATTCGGGACGCTGGAAGGCCACTCGGTCGTCTTCCTCCCCCGTCACGGCCGCGAGCACCGCCTCCTGCCGCACGAGATCAATTACCGCGCAAATATTGCCGCCTTGAAGATCGCGGGCTGCACCGATGTCCTGTCGGTCGCCGCATGCGGCTCGTTCCGCGAGGAGTTGCCGCCTGGCAGTTTCGTCCTGATCGACCAGGTCGTCGATCGCACCCGGACGCGGCAGCGGACATTCTTCGGTGATGGCATTGCAGCCCATGTCGCGCTGGCCAACCCCATTTGCGAGCGTCTCCGCGCCGCCTTGAGCCAAGCTGCGACGACAGCCAGCGTCGAGATCATCGACGGTGGCACATATCTCGCGATGGAGGGACCGCAATTTTCGACCCGTGCCGAGTCACGCCTTTATCGCGCCGGCGGTCTCGACGTGATCGGCATGACCGCTATGCCGGAGGCCGCGCTCGCGCGAGAGGCGGAGCTCTGTTACGCCAGCGTGGCAATGGTCACCGATTGGGACAGCTGGCGCGATGACGAGGCGGGGATCGAAACCCGCGACATCCTGGCCGTCATGAACGCGAATGTCGGCGGGGCTCGTGAGCTCGTTGCTGCGTTCATCGCGGATAACGAACCGCGAACCGCATGTCCGCACGGCTGCGACCGCGCGCTCGATCACGCGATCATTACGCCGCGCGAACTCTGGCCGGAGATGGCCGCGACCAACCTTCGCGCGATTGCCGCCCGCGTCATTGCCCCGGAGGTCACATGAGCATCGACCTGAAGTCGCTGATCCGAACGATCCCCGACCACCCGAAGCCGGGCATTCGCTTCCGCGACGTGTCGACCCTTCTCACCGATGCGGAGGGCTTCGCCGACGCCGCCGAACGCATGGCGAGCGCCGCGCCGCAGGATATCGATCTTGTCGCCGGGATCGAAGCGAGAGGCTTCATCTTCGCGGGCGCCATCGCCTCGCGTATCGCTGCCGGAATGCTAATGGTCAGGAAGGGCGGCAAGCTGCCCGGCCCTGCTGTCGGCACCGACTATGCGCTGGAATATGGCGACGACCGCATCGAGATTCACGAAGGTTCGGTGCCGAACGGCGCCCGCGTCCTCCTCGTCGACGATCTCATCGCCACCGGCGGCACGGCGCTCGCCGCCACGCAGCTGATCGAAGACGCGGGCGCCACCGTCGCCGCCGCCATCTTCCTCGTCGACCTACCCGACCTCGGCGGCGCCCAACGCCTCCGCGACTCCGGCCTCGACGTCCATTCCCTGATCGAGTTCGAGGGCGAGTAGATTTCCGTCAATCGAGGTCGACGGCCACCGACCATAAGGCGACCGTCCCGGGTCTAAGTCCCTCGGCCATGCGGGTCGAGGCGAAGACGAGCCTGCTCGTTCCGGGGATCAGCGTTCCGGCATAGTCGTCCGCTTCCGAATTGATGTGGCAGCCCAGATTCTGCGGCTCTCTCCAGCCCTCATCCGTCTTGCGCGTCACAAAAAGATCGCTGCCGCCGCACCCGCCGCGGTCTGACGATGTCATCAACATGGTCCTGCCGTCCGGCGTGACCCAGGCGCCATCGTCACGTCCCGCAGTGTTCACTGGTGCCGGCAAAGGCATTGGGGCTTTCAGGCCGCCACGGCCGTCGTTCAGCGCGACGTAGATGTCGCGATCGCCTAAACCATCCAGGCGTTCGCTCCAGAAGTAGAGGTTGCCAGCCTCGGTCATCACAGGCGCCGTCTCGTTGTTCACGAACCGGAGCGTTGCGACTTCGCCCGCACGCAGGCGATTCAGATCGGGACCGTCGATGGGCTCGGGCGTTGCATCGGGTCGCGACAGGTCGAGCCGCCAAAGATCGAAGTTCGTGCTGTCGGCATCGCGGCCTTGATAGATTTCGCGTTTGGCCGCCCATGAGAACAGGAGAAAGCGGCCGTCTGGCGTGACGCTCGGATAATCCACGCGGGCGTCCTGGGGCAGGTCAACAATGATTGGCTTGGACCAGCCGTTGGCCGTTCGCGTCGACGCCTTCAGTCGTTGCGGGCACTCCCAGATCGGAATGCAATCCGACTGGGCGAAGTACATGGTCCGTCCATCCGGCGTGAAGCCGGGTGTGAGGGTTATCCGCCCGCTCGCCTTCAGGGCTTCCGGCGCGAACAATTCTGGTCCCGCCTCGGCCGGTACGGCTTTCGCTGCCACCCCCGTCAAGCAACCGAGACTAAGAAAGGGCAGCGCCACGCGTGCCGACCGAGCGATCCATGAAAGCGTCATCGTCATGTCCTAAGTTTAGGCCGGAAATGATATTCGGTGCGATCGAAGCGGAACGAGAGATGTTCGAAATTGATCGCAAATCTTACAACTGGCGACGAAATTCGTTATCGCACGCAAATGCTCGATCTGTTCGACCGGAAGATCCTGACGGCGCTCCAGCGCGATAATCGCCAGTCGATGGCGGCACTTGGTGAGCGCGTTGGTCTCTCCGAACCAGCGATTCGTCGCCGCGTGCGGCGTCTTCGCCAGGACGGCTACATCTTGGCGGATGTCAGCCTCGTCGAACCGACGCTGATGGGCATAACGGTCGTCGTCGCCGTGCGATTCGCGAAGGAAAGCCGAGACACCTATGATGCGTTCAAGGCCGAGATCGTTTCCACGCCCGAAATCGTGCAATGCTACACCGTCACGGGCGACGAGGACTTCATCCTCATTGGCCATTTCACCGACATGGGCAGCTATGACGATTGGGTGAACGCGCGCATCCTCACGAACCCCGCTATTTCGCGTTCCACCACCAATGTCGTTTACCGGCGCATCAAATATGAGACTGCCATTCCGATGGCGGAGATGTAGCGGTCTTTGCGACGCGGACAGCCCCCTTTCGAGTTAAGCTTGCGCCCGTGTCGCCATCAGCCCGATGGACTTCATCGTCATGACCGGTTCGTCATTTTGGTTGAAGACCGTCACGTCCGAATGGATCGAGCCCATTTCGGGACGTGAGCGCGACGGACGTACTTCGGTCAGCTCGGTTTCGACGCGCAGCGTGTCGCCCGGATAAACGGGCTTCAGCCAGCGCAGCTCGTCGAGCCCCGGCGAGCCGAGCCCTGCATTTTCCGACGTCTGCATATTTTCGACCATCATCGCCATGGTCATCGCGCAGGTGTGCCAGCCGGATGCTGACAATCGCCCGAAATGCGTCTTCGCCGCCGCCTCGTCGTCGAGGTGAAAGGCCTGCGGATCATATTTCGACGCAAACTCAACGACCTCGTCGCGGGTGACGTCGTAGTGGCCGAACGACGCCTTCGTACCGACGACCATGTCTTCGAGATATTTCATGCGCGCCGCCCCTAAACGTTGAACCGGAAGTGCATCACGTCGCCGTCCTGCACCAGATACTCTTTCCCCTCGAGGCGGAGTTTGCCGGCTTCCTTCGCGCCCGCTTCGCCGCCCGCCTTGACGAAATCGTCATAGGCTGTGGTTTCGGCGCGGATGAAGCCCTTCTCGAAGTCCGTATGGATTTCGCCCGCCGCGTTCGGCGCGGTCGCGCCCTTCGGTGTCGTCCAGGCGCGCGCTTCTTTCGGGCCGACGGTGAAGAAAGTGATGAGGTCGAGGAGCGAGTAGCCCGCGCGGATGATACGGGTGAGGCCTGTCTCTTCCAGGCCCAGGTCGCTCAGGAATTCGGCACGGTCGGCCGGGTCCATCTGGCTGATCTCGGCTTCGATGGCGGCGGAGATGACGACCGACTTCGCGCCCTCGGCTTCGGCTTTCTTCGCGACCGCCGCCGAATATTTATTCCCGGTCGCCGCTTCGTCCTCGCCGACGTTGCAAACATAGAGGACGGGTTTTGCTGTCAGGAGCTGCGCATTCCGAAAGACCCGCGCTTCCTCGGCGTCCTTCGGCTCGGTGAGGCGCGCGGGCTTCCCCTCCTGCAGCAGCGTCAGCGCCTGTCCGAGGACCGACGCCATGATCTTCGCCTCCTTATCGCCCTGCGCCGCCTTCTTCTCAGCCGTCGGCACACGCCGTTCGAGCGATTCGACGTCCGCCAGCATCAACTCGGTCTCGACGACCTCGGCATCCGCCACCGGATCGACGCGTCCGTCGATATGAGTGATGTCATCGTCCTCGAAACAGCGCAGCACATGGACGACCGCGTCCACCTCGCGAATATTGGCGAGGAACTGGTTGCCGAGGCCTTCGCCCGCAGATGCGCCCTTTACGAGGCCCGCAATGTCGACGAAGGCCAGCTGCGTCGGAATGATCTTCGCGGACTTCGCAAGGTCGGCCAGCATATCGAGGCGCGGATCCGGCACCCCGACCTGCCCGACATTCGGCTCGATCGTGCAGAAGGGAAAATTCGCCGCCTGCGCCGCCTGCGTCTCCGTCAGCGCATTAAACAGCGTCGACTTGCCCACATTCGGCAAACCCACAATCCCGCATTTGAAACCCATCGTTGAAACTTTCTATTTCCTGTCATCCCCGCGAAGGCGGGGACCCATTTTCGACCGAACAGCCGATTGGGGCACCGTGGGTCCCCGCCTTCGCGGGGATGACAGTTGTTTGTATATCGCGCTCGATATGCGCGCCTACGACTTTTACGTCTACATCCTCGCCAGCCAGTACAACGGCACGCTCTATACCGGCGTCACCAACGATATCGAACGGCGTGTTCGGGAACATCGCGAGATAAAGGTGCCCGGGATCACGTGAAAATACAGCGTCCGCCGTCTTATCTAGTACGAACGCTACGATCAGATCGTCGATGCGATTGCGCGCGAGAAGCGTTTGAAAAAGTGAAACCGGGCGTGGAAAATTCGGCTGATCGAAGCGGACAATCCGACGTGGGACGATCTGGCGGTGGGCTTGCTGGGAATGCCGCCTTTGATCGATTGATGGCCTCCCCCCGAAAAAGATTTGTCATCCCCGCGCAGGCGGTGACCCATGGTAGCGCCAGCAAATGACAGTAACCTGCTTGTGTTTACGGTGACGCCAAGACGGGTCCCCGCCGGAGTTTATCCTCGCGAAGGCGGGGGCGGGGATGACAATGCATTTTATCGTGCCCCCCGCACCCGGACCGCCACATCCGACATGAACCGCGCCCCATCCCCCTCGGCCAGCCAATGCGCTTCGGCGCTTAGCGCGTTCAGAAGGTCTGCGAGGTCGTCCATTTCCGCTTTTGCGAAATTCCCCAGCACATGGCCGGTCACCCGGTCCTTGTGGCCCGGATGGCCGATCCCGAGGCGAACGCGCACGAAATCCTCGCCGATATGCCGGATCGTCGAGCGGATGCCATTGTGCCCGGCTGCGCCGCCACCCGTCTTCACCTTGACCTTGAAGGGTGCGAGGTCGAGCTCGTCGTATAAGACCGTCACGTCGGCGGGGTC
>JBAUIQ010000347.1:0-3962 GCA_049683075.1 Pacificimonas sp. | reverse complement strand
CCTTACCGCGTATGACTGGCCCGGGAACGTGCGGCAGCTGCAGAACGCGATCTTCCGCGCTGGCGTCCTTTGTGAGGGCAAAAGCCTTCACGAGCGCGATTTTCCCGATCTCGTGCGACAATCGCCGCATGCCACTCTCGCGCCGTCTGCTCATACGACTGAAACGGTACCGCCGTCGTCGTCGGAAGGGGTCGCCCACATGGCCCTGGATCCGGCTGGTGAAGTTCGCTCTCTCGCCGCGCTCGAGGCGGCCCATATCGAATTCGCGCTGCGTCACTATGGTGGGCGCATGAGCGAGGTCGCCCGTCGGCTCGGCATCGGCCGATCGACGCTTTACCGAAAGCTGGGCGAATATGCCCTGGAATCGGACGAGCGCTAGCGCGTCAGTTCCTCCTCAACGCCGTCGAGGCGGTCTTTCCCAAAATACATCTCGTCCTCCACAAAAAAGGTCGGGATGCCGAAGGCGCCACGCTCCACCGCATTTTCGGTGTTCGCGATCAGCGCGGCCTTTACATCGTCCTTTTGCGTGCGGGCGAGATAGTCCTCGCCGTCGAAGGGGCCGTCCGCGAGGAGCGCGAGCAACACACCCTTGTCGCCAATGTCCGCTCCCTGTTCCCAGACATGCGGCAACAGGAAGTCGGCGAACTCCTCGCCTCGACCCTCATTCTCGGCAAGCATCAGCATCCGAAGCGGCGTGATGGTGTTCATGGGAAAATGCGGGTTCATCTTGAACTTCGTCAGCCCGTGCTTCGCGACGAAGCGGCGAAGTTCCAGCATGTTATATTCATTCTTCCCCTTCACATCGGCAAAGGCGATGAACGGCGGCTGGTTCCCGGTTAGCTTGTGCATTCCTCCGAGAAAGGCCGGCGTGATCTTCAGCTCTGCACCGGTTCGCTTCAGGACGCCCTTCAGCGGATACCAGGCGAGATAGCCATTCGGGCTGACGAAATCGAAGATGAACTCGACAGTCTTGGTCATCAGAAAGTCTCCGTGAAGGGACGCAGGTCGAGCTCGTGCGTCCACGCACTTTTCGGCTGCTTCCAGATGTTGACATAAGCTTCGGCGATGGCAGCGGGATCGAGTATTTCTTCGGCCTTCAGCCGCTCCTCAGCGCCAGGAAAATTCTCGCGCGCGAACTTGCCATAGATCATGCCGTCGACAACGACATGCGCGACGTGAACACCTGCAGGCCCAAGCTCGCGCGCCATCGATTGAGCAAGGGCTCGCAAGGCATGTTTTGCGCCCGCAAATGCGGAGAAACCTGCAGAGCCGCGCACCGACGCGGTCGCGCCGGTAAAAATGACCGTGCCAGCACCGCGCGGCACCATGACGCGCGCTGCTTCGCGGCCCGTCAGGAATCCGGCGAAGGCGGCCATTTCCCACACCTTGCGATAGACACGCGTGGTCGTCTCTCGGACGCCGAAGCGGACGTTGGCACCAATGTTGAAGATGACGACCTCGAGGGGGCCGATTTCGGCTTCGATCCGGTCGAACAGCGCGATCATCGCGTCTTCATCCCGGGCGTCGACACCGAAGGGGTGCGCCGCCCCACCGGCAGCCTCAATTTCCGACGCAAGTCCCGCCAATTCGCTGAGATTGCGCTCGCGCCGCGTTATGCAAACCGCGAGCCCCTCCTTCGCAAATGCCCGGGCGCAATGCGCGCCAACACCTTCTCCGGCGCCGACGATCAGACAGGCCTTCGTGCTCATGACCATCGTGTGACGCGGTGACCGGGTGCCGTCCAGCTAGGGAAACTAAGCGCCCTCGGGCAGGCCGCCCGGCTGATCCCACTCGCGCGGACCGATGACTCGCCAGATCTCCTTGCCTTCGGCATCGTAGAGGATCGTGACTGGCAAGCCCTGCTCGCCCAGTGCGGTCGACAGCGCGCCCGCCTCGTCCGCGACGACGGTCAGATTGGGAAGCGGCATCTGTTCGAGAAACGGCGTCACCTGCTCCCAGCCCTGAAGGTCCTGGCTGACCGCGACCACATTCATGTCATAATCCTTTGCCTCCGCCAGGCGGTCGAGTGCGGGGAGTTCAGCGATGCAGGGCGCGCACCACGTCGCCCAGAGGTTGACGAGCGTCGGCGTGCCGCGAAAGGCCGCCAGCGACATTGGCGCACCGCCCTCGCGCGTCATTGTAACATCGGGCGCGGCCTCGCCTGCCTTGTCGAAAAGTGCGACGCCCGTGGCACGCGGCTCGGCTTGCGGAGCCTCGGCGGTGTCCGTAACCGGAGAAGATGCATCGCACGCCGTCACCGCGAGGGTCGCGACTAGCCAGAAGGTCCGCATGAGCGCCAAGATCGATTCCTCCAACCAGATGTGGGGTGGCCGCTTCTCGGCCGGACCCGATGCCGTGATGCAGGAGATTAATGCTTCGATCGGCGTCGACAAGCGCATGTGGCAAGAGGACATAGCGGGCAGCCGCGCACACGCGGCGATGCTCGGCGCGACAGGGATCATTTCCGCCGAAGATGCCGCCACGATCGATGCCGGGCTCGCCGAGATTGCGGAGGAATGGTCGCGCGGACCGATTGAGGAGGACCTCGCGCTTGAGGATATTCACATGCACGTCGAGGCGAAGCTGGCGCAAAAGATCGGACCAGTCGCCGGACGCCTGCACACCGCACGCTCACGCAACGATCAGGTCGCGACGGACCTTCGGCTTTGGGTGCGATCTGCAATCGACCGCCTCGATGAAGGGTTAGAGGCGTTCCAGCGGGCGCTGCTCTCAAGGGCCGAAGAACATGCCGACACGGTGATGCCGGGCTTCACCCACCTCCAGACCGCCCAGCCCGTCACGCTCGGCCATCATCTGATGGCCTACGCCGAAATGACCCGCCGCGATCGCGGACGCTTCGCTGATGCACGAAAGCGGTTGAACGAAATGCCGCTGGGGTCGGCGGCACTGGCAGGAACGGGTTTCGGCATTGACCGCGACGTGACGGCGAAGTCGCTCGGCTTCGACCGTCCGACGGCGAACAGTCTCGACGCCGTCAGCGACCGGGACTTCGCGCTCGAATTTCTGACATCGTCGATGCAGGCCGGACTGCACCTGTCGCGGCTCGCGGAGGAGGTCATCGTCTGGGCCTCGCAACCCTGGAGCTTCGTCAATCTGCCCGATACCTACTCGACCGGCTCCTCCATCATGCCGCAGAAGCGCAATCCCGATGCAGCCGAACTGGTGCGGGCGAAGGCGGGGCTGTTCATAGGCGCGCTGACGAGACTTGCGACAGTTATGAAGGGCCTGCCGCTCGCCTATTCCAAGGACATGCAGGAAGATAAAGTCCCGGTCTTTAACGCCTATGATACGCTGACGCTGGCGCTGGCTGCGATGACCGGCATGGTCGAGGGCATGACATTCGATACGGACCGCATGCGCGCCGCAGCGGCATCGGGCTTCTCAACGGCGACGGATCTTGCCGACTGGCTAGTGCGCGAAGCCAATGTCCCATTCCGCGAGGCGCACCACATCGTGGGGCGCGCAGTGGCCGTGGCAGAGGCGAAGTCTTGCGATCTTGCCGATCTATCGCTGGACGAGCTCCTGGAAATCGATGCGCGGATTACTGACGGTGTCTACGATGTGCTGACGGTGGAGGCCTCGGTCGCCAGCCGTACCAGCCATGGCGGCACGGCCCCGGTACGGGTGCGCGAAAGGATTGCGGCGATGCGAGCGGAGATGGACGGATGAGGATTGCGGCGGGATTATCGCTGTTCGCGCTGACGGCCTGCGGATCGACGGGTCAGCTCGCTTATCCCGACGGCGGCCCGCCTCCGGCCCCTTACGGCACCGCAGCGCTGCCGCCTGTCGACGACCTTCTCGATCCGCCGCCGCAGGCCGCGCCGGAACGTGTAGACGCGCCGGTCGACAGCGCCGATGAGCGCCGCGAAGACCCCTTCGACCTGCCACCAACTTGAGCCGTTGAAAGATGGACCATTTCCGCCTTCGCGACGGCGTTCTTC
>JBAUIQ010000346.1:0-9013 GCA_049683075.1 Pacificimonas sp. | reverse complement strand
CCGCTGGCCCGCGTGCACAATCTGACCGTGACGGCGGGCGACCCGGTCATCATGCTAGAGGAACCGTTGTTCGCGACCGACAAAGCCCTGGAGCGGGCTGGCATGAAGATCGGCGACATCGATCTTTTCGAAGTCAATGAGGCGTTCGCGTCGGTGCCGATGGCGTGGCTGAAGCATACGGGCGCAGACCCCGATCGGCTGAACGTCAACGGCGGCGCGATTGCGCTCGGCCATCCGCTGGGCGCGACAGGCGCGAAGCTGATGTCGACCCTGGTGCACGGTCTTCGAAACCGCGGCAAGCGCTGGGGCCTTCAGACGATGTGCGAGGGCGGCGGCATCGCGAATGTTACGATCGTGGAGGCGCTGTAGCGGGTTACTGTCGCGGCCAGGGCCGCTCCGCATACCATTTGGTGATGACGTATTTCAGGCCCTTTCGGACCTTCATACCGATGTGCATCGTCGCCGGATTGACGCTGCTATCGGGCCTGCGATTGTTCCAGGTCAGGAGCGCGCCGGTTTCCGGCTGGACTGACTTGCGGATCACCTTGAACCGCGTTGCGCCACCCGCTTCGGGTTCGTTCAGATAGCACATCGCCGTCCATGTCCGCTGCCCGACCTCTGCGCGGAGTTCGCGCATCGCATCGCCGCCGGGCTCGAAATAGTCGGTGTGTTGCTTGAACTCCTGGCCGACATCGTATCGCTGCCCCTGCAGCGGCTCGCCAAGCGCTGGATCGATTTGCAGGAGTTCGGCGAGCCTCTCGTTTACCTGAACGATCAGCGGATCGGACTCGTCGAAGTCGCAGGTCTCGCTGGTACGATAAGCATTGTCGGCGTCCGCATCATCCGCGATGGTCGAGGGGCGGCGCTCGGCCTCGATCATTCCAATCAGCGCCGCGCACTCGACCGGCGACAGAAACCCACGCAGTCGGAAAAGGTCCAGCCTCGGCGTCGGCGTGCGCTGGACGCCCCGCATGGCTTTCAATCGTGCGGCGACATCGATCTGGGCAGTCATGGCCGCGCGTTTAGTCGTCGTCGAAGAACACTGCCAGTTCGCGCTTCAAGATTTTTCCATTTGCGTTGCGCGGCAAAAGTTCGGGCGAGAAGGCGATTTTCACTGGCACCTTGAACGCTGCGCAATGCTGGCGAACATGATCCCGCAATTCGTCCTCGGTGGCTGAGGTGCCGGGCGCAAGACGAACGACCGCCGCCGGTTCTTCACCCAGCGTGCGGTGCGGCAGGCCGATCAGCGCGCAGTCGGTGACGGCGGGATGATCGTAAAGAACATTCTCGATTTCCGACGAATAAATGTTCTCGCCACCGCGAATAATCATGTCTTTTGCGCGGTCGACGATGAAGAGAAAGCCTTCTTCGTCGATCTTCGCAAGATCGCCCGTGCGGACCCAGCCATCGATGAAGGTCTCGGCGTTGGCATCGGGGCGTTCCCAATAGCCCTCGACCACCTGCGGCCCCTTCGCCCAAAGTTCACCGACCGTGTTCGGCGGCAGATCGTTGCCCTCCTCGTCGGTGACCCGGATTTCGGCAACGGGCACGGGCGGTCCGGCACTTTCGGGGCGGTTGAGATAATCCTCCGCGCTGTGCGTCGTCACGGTGGCCGTCGTCTCCGTCATGCCCCAGCCATTTCCGGGCTGCGAGCCAAAGACGCTTTTGATTTTCCGAACCAGTTCGGGCGCCGACGGCGCGCCGCCATAGCTGACTGCCTCCAGCGAGGAGAGATCGTAATTCTCGCGCTCGGGATGTTCGATCATCTGCCACGCGATTGTCGGAACGCCACCAGTCGAGGCGACTTTTTCACGCTCGATGATCTGGAAAGCTTCGACCGGCTCCCACTTGCGCATGAAAATCATCGTGTGGCCGCCGTGCAGTGAGCCCATGGTAATCGCGCTGAGCGCCGTCGCGTGGAACATAGGGATGACGACCAGCGAGGATTTGGGGGTCGGCTCCGGTATTGCCTCGCCGCGCCGCAAGATGCTGCGCGCCGCGACATAGCCGGACGACAGGATATTGGTCAGAAAGTTTCGGTGCGAAATGATCGCGCCCTTCGGCTGACCGGTCGTCCCGCTGGTGTACATGATTGCAGCGCGCGTTTCAGGCGTCAGGTCGACAGACGGGAGCGGCATTTCCGGCAGGCTGCCATAATCGGCGACATGTCCGACTATGCTCTCGAGCGTCGTCACCCCGCTCTGCTTCTCGCCGCGGGTCGAGATGATCTTGCGGAGGTCGGGAAGTTCATTCTTATGCGGCGCCAGCCGCGCCAAACGCTCTTCGTCGCAAATGAGGACGCTCGCACCGCTATTTTTCAGACCGAACGTCAGTTCCTCGCCCGTCCACCAGGCGTTGACGGGGACGCTGATCGCGCCCGCCACGACGGTCGCGAAGAAGCACATCGACCATTCGGGCAGGTTGCGCATGGCAAGCGCGACGCGATCGCCCGGCTTCACGCCCATGGCGACCAGTTCGTTGGCAAGCTTCGCAACGGCACGGAACCAGTCGCCATAGGATAGTCGCTCGTCCTGATAGATATGGATCAGCTGGTCGCCATGCGTTCCGGCATGGGCGGCCAGCGCGGAGAGGTCCGGGTATAGGTTCTTCCACACCCGCGTCTCGATATCGCGAATATCAGCGGTCTCCATCTCGAACGGCATATCCGGCGCGCAAAGCGCGGCCTGGCACTGGTCGAGCGACATGGCAGGCCAGCTGGCGAGTTCCGCGACCATCAGGCGGTCCCCACGACGCCGCCGTCGAGCGCGATGGTCTGACCGACGACATATTCACCCGCGCGGCTGGCCAGGAAAATGGCGAGACCCGCGACATCCTCTGGTGTGCCGACGCGGCCTGACGGGTTCGCCTTTCCGACCATGTCCCAATCAACGTCCTCGGTCTCGCCGCCGAAGCCGACGCCGGTCGACAGCATCCATGTTGGGAAGGGGCCGGGCGCGATGGCGTTGAAGAGAATGCGCTCGCCGGTGAGGTGCGTTGCCAGGAAGCGGGTCAGATGGTGTACCGCCGCTTTGGAAGCGCCATAGGAGAACGCGTCGAAGCTGGACGATTTCAGCCCGTCGATAGACCCGATATTGATGACCCGCGCCGGACTGTCTTTCGCGGCCGCACGAAGCTGCGGCAGCAACTTCTGCGTCAGGAAGAAGACGCCCTTCACGTTTACATCCATGACCTTGTCCCAGCCTGATTCCGGGAATTCGTCCAGCGGTGCGCCCCAGCTGGCACCGGCGTTGTTGATAAGAACGTCGAGCTTCTGCTCATGCTCTGCGAAGCCTGACGCCAGCGCTTCGCAACCGTCGACGGTGGAAAGGTCGGCGGGCAGCGACACGCAAGTTCCGCCGTAGCGCTCCGCGAGCCGCGCGGCCGTCGCGTCGCAGACGTCCGTCTTGCGCGATGAAATGTAGACCTTCGCGCCGCCCGCAAGAAAACCCGCAGCGATCATTTCGCCGATCCCACGAGAGCCGCCAGTGACCAACACCGTCTTTCCGGCCACTGAAAACATGTTCTGGAAATCACTCATTCGGCTTCGCTCCGGACCAAAATTTGTGACCTAAAAGAGACGGTCCTTGAAATCATCCTCCCGATTTTTGGTTCGATATATGACAACGGATTGACAATCTTCGTCATCCTGCTGACAAGTTGGGTGGGCGAACCGTGATGACACAGACGTGCAAAGATACGTCGGCATCCTGGTTCTCGTTATATGGGGAGGAACCAATATGCGTAAGAATCTTCTTTCGAACTGCGCTCCGGGCGCGCTGGCATTGGGACTGGCGATGTCGATGGCGGGCGGTGCCTCCGCCCAGGAAGAGGCCATTCAGGCTGTTCCTGACGGTACGGACGATCTGATCGTCATCACCGGTTCGTTCATTCGCGGCACCCCAGAAGACGCGGCGCTTCCCGTCGATGTCTTTTCGAGCGAAGATCTCGCGCAATCCGGCGTCACATCGCCGCTGGAATTCATCAAGGAGCTACCCTCAGTCGGGTCGGTCCTTGGTGACCAGAACCAGTATTCCACCTTTTCGCAAGGATTTCAGGGCTCGGGTTCGATCAATCTTCGCGGCCTCGGAGAAGAGCGCACCCTCGTTCTCGTCAACGGGAAGCGGTTTTTCCAGTCGCCTGGCGACGGCTTCACTGACACGAACCTCATTCCGCTTTTCGCCCTCGAGCGTGTCGAGCTTCTGAAGGACGGTGCCGCAGCAACCTATGGGTCCGACGCGATCGGCGGTGTCGCCAACTTCATTACCCGTAAGGATTTCGACGGCGTCGAGCTAGCGGGCGACTGGACCTTCATCGACGGATCGGATGACGACTATCGTATCTCCGCCGTGGTTGGGCAGGAGTTCGGGGCCGCCAACATTGTCGTTGGCGCGGGCTGGCAGCATCGCTCCGAACTACCGACAACGGAGCGCGATTTTGCGGTGCGACCGTTTGCGGAGAACCCGTCGGCCTATTCTGCGCTTTCGACGCCTGGCACCTACGCGGTTACATATCTCGACGGTTTCAACGACGATGGCAGTCCCATCACGGATACGCGATTCGCGCAGGACGCAGGCTGTGAGGACATCGGTGGTACGAATGGGACGGCTGCCGGTCTCCCGATTTGCCGCTTCTCATTCATTCCCTTCAACAACCTCGTTGAGGAGAGCGATCGCTATCAGGTCTACGGTAACCTGTCGGTCGATCTGTCTGACAAGATGCGGGCGAATGTTGAGGCGATCTGGTCGCAGACGGACCTTGAAAGCCTGAATTACTCACCCAGCTTCCCGCCGATTCAGGGTCCGAATGGATCGGGTTTCGTCAGTGCATTCTCGACATCCCCGGCGAACCCCTTTGTTTCGCAATTCCTCGACAATGTCGGCCTGCCGCAATCAACGGCCGAAAATCCCGTTCTCGCGGTTACAAACGTGCTTTACCGCCCGTTTGGCTGGCTGGGCAATCCGCTTGACCGTGACCGCGGCGCCGGGCGCGGCATCGCCAAGAACGATGCATGGCGTATCGTTGCCGGGATCGAGACCGATCTGTCGGATAACCTGACCCTGAACACCGACTTTACCTATTGGCGCTTCGATCGCGAGTTTCGCATTCAGGATGTGGTCGGCACGCGGTTTCAAAACGCGCTTAACGGTCTCGGCGGTCCGAACTGCGACCCGGCGACAGGAACGCCGGGCGAGGGTGGTTGCCTCTTCCTCAACCCGTTCACGACGGCCAGTCCCAACAACCCTAGTCTCGGTCTTGATAACCCGTTCTACGTGCCAGGTGCCGACAACCCTGATGAGCTGATTGAATTCGTGCAGCCCTTCAATGGCACATTCCAGCGCGAGGAACAGTTCGTCACGGATGTCATCCTCGCAGGTCAAACCGGCTTCGAGCTCGGCGGCGGCGCAATCGGCTTTGCCGTCGGTGGCCAATATCGCACGAACGAGTTTTCGAACCGTCCGACCTCGGCCATTGACGACCTCGACCAGAACCCATGCTTCATCGAGGGCGATCGCTCGTGTGTGGGCACCGTGACGGACGGTGTCGGCTCGTTCATCTTCCTCGGCGGCTCTCGCGACTCACAGACTGAGCAAGAGGTCTGGGCTGTTTTCGCGGAGGCGAACCTGCCCTTTACCGATACGCTGGAATTGCAGGTTGCCGCTCGATACGAAGATTATGGTAACCCGATCGGCTCGACCTTCAATCCAAAGGGATCTCTACGTTGGGAGGCAACGGATTGGCTCGTGCTGCGCGGGTCCATCGGCACCACATTCCGCGGTCCGCTGGCCGGGAATGTCGACCCGAACTTCGTGACCGCGCTTCAGGGTCTCTCGGCTGCGGGCGGCAACTTCAAGGCGGTCGATATCTTCGGCAATCCCGATCTGGAGCCGGAAACGGCGCTAACCTACAATGCGGGTGTCGTCGTCAATACCGGTGGGCTGACCGCTTCGCTCGACTTCTGGACTTATGATTTCGAAGACCAGATTACGGCGACACCGGCCGAGGCCATCGCCAATACGGTCGTGTCATCTTCCGGTGCGCTCGCTGACTGTTCCAGCCCGGTTGCAAGCCTGATTACTTTCTCCGGCAACCAGTGCGTTCAGGGCGTTTCGACGGGCCTCGATATCGCGCGCGTCCGCACGGAATTCGTCAATGGTCCCGACGTCAAGGTACGTGGTTTCGACTTCGCGGTGAATTACGACATTGATGCCGGTTTCGGGGTTGTATCGCTCGGCGGCCAGGGCACATGGAATATGGAGTATGAAATCGACGATTTCGACGTAAACGGCGTCGTCGTTCAGCCCGGGTTCGACGCGGTCGGTTTCGGCAACTATTTCCGTGAGCCCGGATCGATCCCCGAGTGGCGCGGCAATGCTTATGCGAACCTGAATACCGGCGGTCTGAACGCACGTTACACGTTCAATTACATCGACGGGGTGTTCGATGAGCGATGCGAGAATGTCGATCCGTGCGATGCCGCCAACAATACCAATTTTGGCCGCAATTCGGGCAGTTACACCCGGCAGGACTTCACACTGACCTATAATTTCATGGTCAGGGGTACGGATCTGCAGCTGCAGGGTACGGTCAACAACATTTTCGACACTGATCCGCCCGACGCCCGCCTTCCCATCAGCTATAACCCATTCTTGGCCGATGCCCTCGGCCGTCACTATCAACTGGGCGTCAAGGCGGCGTTTTAGTTACGGTGTCTGACACCGATAGTCCGGGCCGCAGTGCCATAGAGAGACGGAGCCTTTCGACGTGAAGGCTCCGTCTCGCCTGACCGAGGTCGCCGCAGCGACCGAGACGCTGGAAGGCGCGGGGTCAGGACGGGAGGGGCGCACTGTCTCGGTGGGAACCCGCGCGGCCTACGGATTTGGGTCGGTCGCCTTTGGCGTCAAAGACAATGGGTTCAAATATTTCCTGTTACTGTTCTACGCGCAGGTTGTGGGCCTCGACGCGCGGCTCGTCTCCTTCGCACTTCTGATCGCACTGGTTTCCGATGCGTTCAGCGACCCCGTCGTCGGCTATTGGTCGGACAATTTCCGGTCGAAATGGGGGCGACGTCATCCGTTCATGTACGCCGCCGCGATCCCGGTGTCGGTCGGCTATTACTTCCTGTGGGTGCCGCCCGTCGGTTGGGGCCAGGCCGAGATGTTCTGGTACGTCGTCGTCCTGTCGGTCGTCATCCGTGCGCTGATTACCTTCTACGAAACGCCGTCCGCCGCGCTCGCACCTGAACTGACGTCCGACTATGACGAACGGTCGTCGCTCCTGTCCTGGCGGTACTATTTTGGCTGGACTGGCGGCAACTCGATTACCGTCGTCACCTTCGCCCTGATTTTCCCCGCCTTTGTGACGACGAGCATCGACAACGGGCAGTTCAATCGGGATGCGTACCAGGCCTATGGGCTGATCTCCGCGGCGCTTATCTTCATCGCGATCATGGTGTCCTCGCTCGGCACCCATGGTCAGATAAAGCACCTCAACCTGCCACCGCCGAAGCGCAATCTGACTCTGGGAAGGATTTTCGCGGAAATCTTTCAGACGCTCTCGAGCCGGTCCTTTCTCGCGCTGTTCGTCGCCTCGCTTCTCGGCTTTATCGCCAGCGGTATGTCGGCCAGTCTCGCATTCTATTTCTCAACCTTCTTCTGGGGCTTCACCAGTGCGCAGATCGGTATCCTGACGTTTTGCGTTTTCATCTCCGCCATCATCGGTTCGACCCTCGCCCCCGTGGTCAGCCGCAAATTGGGCAAGAAGCGCGGTGCCATCATCGTTGGGCTGATCGCCTTCCTCGGCGCGCCCCTGCCGATCTTCCTTCGGCTGCTCGATGTCCTGCCGCCGAACGGCACGGACTTCATCTTCTGGTTCGTCGTCATCGCCAACACGATCGATGTGGGCCTCATCATCTGCTATCAAATCCTCGCCGCATCGATGATCGCAGACCTCGTCGAAGAGGCGGAACTGCGGACGGGTAGACGCTCTGAGGGGCTCTTCTTCGCCGCGGCGACCTTCATGCGAAAATGCGGCGAGGGGGCTGGGATCGTGGTTGCCGGCTTCGTCCTAACTGCAGTCGGCCTGGCGACGGGCGCACGGCAGGGCGAGGTGTCCGACGACACGCTGTTCACGCTTGGCGCGGTCTATGTGCCGACCATCCTGACGCTGTGGCTGACGATGATCGCCGTGATTTCATTTTACCGGCTGACCCGGGCCGGGCATGAAGACAATCTGAAGAAGCTAGCCGAACGAAACGCCGCGAGTGCCGCGGAATGACAATGGAGACGACCCGATGAACGATATGAGCCAGACCCCCAGCCGCACCGGCTTCGGCCTCGATCCGCGCGACGAACTGAATGACCTGCGCATGTCCGAAAAGGCGATGCCCCTCCTCGATCATGTCCGCAAGTTCATCGCCGATACCGTGGACCCGATGAGCGAGACATTCTTCGCGCTGGGCGAGGACCGCGCCGACCGCTGGTCCTACGCCGATGGTCAGCTCGAACTGCTTGAGGAGGCGAAGAACAAGGCGAAGGAAGAAGGACTTTGGAACTTCTTCCTGCCCGACGCCGAAACCGGCGAGGGCCTGTCGAACCTCGATTACGCCTATATCGCCGTCGAACTTGGCAAGAACCCGCTCGCATCGGAAGTGATGAACTGCTCCGCGCCGGACACGGGCAATATGGAGGTGCTGGAGCGCGTCGGCACGCCCGAGCAGAAGAAGCAGTGGCTCGAGCCGCTGCTGCGCGGTGAAATTCGGTCGGCCTTTGCCATGACCGAGCCGAACCTGCCGTCGTCGGATGCCAAGAACGTTTCCATGTCGGCGAAGCTCGATGGTGACGAGTGGGTCATCGAGGGTGAGAAATACTATATTTCCGGTGCGGGCGATCCGCGCTGCAAGATCATGATCACGATGGTGAAGACGTCCCCTGACGCGCCCGCGCACCTGCAGCAGTCGCAGATCCTCGTCCCCATGGACACCAAGGGCGTCGAGGTTCTTGGCCCCATGAATGTC
>JBAUIQ010000345.1:0-5083 GCA_049683075.1 Pacificimonas sp. | reverse complement strand
GCCTCCGCGCCAAGCTAGATGATTTGGCCTAGCCTGGCGCGGGAAGCTTAGCCCATCGAAGCGATCCATTTGTCGATCTTACGCTCGAGAACGGGAAGCGGTAGCGCGCCTGTGTTGAGGATCTGCTCGTGGAAATCGCGCGGATCGAAGCGGTCTCCGAGAGCGGCTTTCGCGCGGTCTTTCAACTCCATGATCTTCAGCGACCCGATCTTGTAGGCGACGGCCTGGCTGGGGATCGCGATGTAGCGCTCGATTTCGGTCACCGCCTCGGTTGGCGACTGACCACTGTTTTCCAGCATGTAGTCGATGGCGCGCTGGCGGCTCCAACCCTTGGCGTGAAGGCCCGTGTCAACGACAAGCCGAATAGCGCGCAGCATCTCGTCGTTCAAATGACCCATGCGCTGATAGGGATCGGTGAAGAGGCCCAGTTCGTCGCCCAGCGTCTCGGCGTAGAGCGCCCAACCCTCTGAAAACGCCGTGTTGCCGCCGAAGCGCATGAAGGATGGCAGGTCCTCGTTTTCCTGCGCCAGGCTGATCTGGAAGTGATGACCCGGCGCGCCTTCGTGCAGGTAGAGCGTTTCTGCCGTGAAGGTCGGACGATCCTCCAGGTTATAGGCGTTGAAGTAAAAAACGCCGGGGCGCGAGCCGTCTGGCGTACCACTGTTGTAAGAACCGCCGGCGGCATTCTTCTCACGGAACGGTTCGACGGGGCGAATTTCCAGCGGTGTCGTCGGGACGGTGCGGAACTGGCGGGAGATGGTCTGGTCGACGCGCTCGCCGATGTCGTAATAGATTTGCGTCAGCGCCTCGCGGCTGTCGGCCTTGAACTGCTCGTCCGTCCGCAGGAATTCGAAGAATGCCTGCAAGTCGCCGTCGAAGCCAACTTCGTCCTTGATCGCCTCCATTTCGCTACGGATGCGCGCGACCTCGCTGAGGCCGAGATCGTGGATATAGTCCGCGCTTAGCGGCAGGGTCGTCGTGTCCTCGATCATCTTGGCATAAAGACGGTCGCCACCTTTCATAGCCGACAGACCGACTTCCTTGCGCGCGGCGGGGAGGTATTCTGTGTCGAGAAACTCGCGCACGCGGCGATAGGCGGGGTAGATCTGCTCGGTAATCGCAGCTTCGTGCGCGGCGGCAAGGCGGGCCTTGTCCGCGTCCGAGAAACCTTCGGGAAAGCGCAGAACGGGCGCGTAGAAGGGCGAGGTTTTCGGCTCGTCGGCAAGCTGGGTATCGAGCTGTCCGATGACATTCTGAATGGTCAGTTGGGTTTCAACCACGCCGGAATCGAGTCCTTCGCGCGAACGTTCGATGGCTCTGTCCATTAGGCGGACGAAGTCCTCATGCCGCTTCAGGTTGTTCTCATAGTCCTCGACGGTGCGGAACGGCGCGGCGCCCTGCCCGCTGGCGATGACTGGATAGAAGGTGTGAAAACCGCGGAAATGGTTGATCGGGCGCACCACCGTCAGGGCGATGATGTCGTCGGTCAGGCCGTCGAGCGTCCGGAGCTTATTATATTCGAACACGTCGTAGGCGATGCGGTCGGTTTCAGAGAGGACTTCCCGAGGGATGGCGCGCAACCGCGCCAGCTCTTCCGTCGCGGCTTCGCGCTCGCGGTCGAAATAAGCGTCGGTCAGATAGTCTCCCAACCTGTCGGCATTGCGCGTGTCACCACGAAACAAGGCTGCGATGGGATTGCGATCGAGATTGCCCTCGTCGGAGTCCTGAAAGAGCTGGAACAGCGCGGCGCGCGCCTCTTCCTGCGACATTTCCGGTGCAACGGCCGCCGCGGCGGCGGCAGGGGGCGCTTCGGACGCCATCGGCGCCGTTTGGCAGGCGGCAAGTGCGGCGGTTAATGCGATGAGAGACGTACGGGCGGGCGTGCGGGGGAACATTCGAAACTCCAGGCTGTATTGGCTAGCTATGACAGCAAAATATCACTCGGGCAATCGATGTTCGCGGCCTGCGGCCATGACGTAGCGAATGTTCATCATCACGTTGATGTCGGTCAGCGGATTGCCTTCGACGGCGATAATATCCGCCGACATGCCCGGCATCAGTCGGCCGATGGTATCGGACAGACCCAGGAGCTCGGCTGCGCCAGTCGTTGCCGAGATGAGGACACTGCGTGGGTCGAGACCGCTGCGTTCGACCATCATCACGGCTTCCTCATTGTTGCGGCCATGGGCGAAGACCCCGGCGTCCGTGCCGAAGGCGATGGGGACACCCGCGTTGTGGGCGGCCGCGAGCCCCTTCCCGACCGAGGCGAGCGTCTGGCGAATCTTCGCCTCGACCACGGGTGTGTAGAGACCGGTACCGAGCCCTTCTTCGATGCCGCGATAGGCCATTAGCGTCGGGACATACCAGGTCCCGCGCTCCTCCATCGCCTCGATGCCGTCCTCATCGATGAACGTGCCGTGTTCGATCGAGGCGACCCCGGCGCGGACGGCGCTTTCGATGCCGCGCGCGCCGTGGGCATGTGCGGCGACCTTCAGACCGAGGACGCGCGCCGTATCGACGATGGCCTCCATCTCGGCGTCGGTGAAGTGCGCCTCGAGCCCACGACCTTGTTGAGATAGAACGCCGCCCGTCGCCGTGATCTTGATAAGATCGGCACCAGCGCGGCTGAATTCGCGGACTCGCATCGAACACTCCTCGGGGCCGGTGCAGGTGTTGTCCCCTGCCACGGCGCCGATGATTTCGGCCCGCACGCCCGACAAATCGCCATGGCCACCGATGATCGAGATCGCTGTGCCGGCGGCGACGACGCGGGGTCCCATATGATGTCCCTCCGCGATGGCGCGCCGAATGGCGTAGATCGCCTCCGGCGAGGCGCCGAGGTCGCGAACCGTGGTAACACCGGCATCGAGGGTCTTGCGCGCATTTTTGAGACCGAGGGCGACACCATATTCGTCGGTGTCGATAAAGTTCTGCCAGAAGGGGGTGTCATGGTCGCCGGTCAGATGGACGTGCGCGTCGATAAGCCCAGGCATCACAGTCGCGCCGCTCATGTCGACGAGCATGGCCCCTGCCGACGGTGAGACATGGCCGTCGAGGATGTCGCGGATCGTGCCATCCTCGACGATCACCGTCGATGCTCCTCTTGGTGCGTCGGCGGCGTCGGCAATGAGTGCCCCCGCGTGGATGTAAGTCGTGTCGGCCGTGGCTGCGGACGCGAATGCAGCGGCGAGCGCAAGCGCGGAGATTGTGGATTTCAGCATGTTGTAACGGCCTCCCCAAGACGACTTTGTCTGTTGCCCGACCCCGCTATGTCCCTGTGCCACTATCTGCAAGGTGAGGCTGGTCGGCCGAAGCCCGCGCGCCTAGGCTGGCGTCCGTGCGAATACCGACCAGTCGCCTGATCGCCTATGCCGGGCCCGGTGTGCCGATGGCCGCCATGGGTCTGCCACTGGTTGTCTTCGTACCTGCCTTTTACGCGGGGGAGATCGGTCTCGACCTTGCGCTGGTCGGCCTGATCTTCGGGCTGGTGAGGACCATCGATACCGCCTTCGACCTGATCGTCGGCAACTGGGCGGACAACACTCGCACGCGCTTCGGACGGTTCAAGCCATGGCTCGTCGGCGGCGGCCTCATTGCGACCGCCTCCACTGTCGCCGTCTTCTATCCGCCTCAGAACGCGACGATCTTCTGGCTCTTCTTCGGACTGATCGGTCTTTATGCCGGGCAGTCGATGGTGAACGTCCCGCATACAAGCTGGGGCGCGACGCTGACCGAGGATTATCACGAGCGGAGCCGGGTCTATACGTTCTGGCAGGGCGGCCATCTGGTCGGACTGATCCTCGTCTTGATGCTGCCGGCGATCCTCGACCTCGTCATGGGGGATGCGGCACCGCGAGCCGTCCATGCGATGGGGTTCTTCATCCTGGCGTCGCTCGTCCTGACCATTCCGGCGGCCTGCGCGCTCGTCCCGCGCACCAATTCTCAGCTGACGACGGCGCGCATTCGCTGGGCCGACGTCAAGCGGCTGCTTGCCGATCCGCATCTGCGGCTGATCCTGGTCGCCGACATTTCGGTCAATTTGGCAGCGGGATCGCTCGGCACGCTGTTCCGGTTCTTTGCGGAGAATGCTCGCGGCTTCGACGACTCTCTATCGTCGCTCGGCCTCCTGATCTTCTTCCTGACCGGGCTCCTTGCGCTGCCACTTTGGCTGAGGCTCGCGAAACGCATCGGGAAAGCGAAGGCCAGCGCGTTTGCGACACTCTGGACGGCCGTGGCTCATGTGATCGCCTTCTTTCTCTACGACCCGGACGACCTTTGGATCAGCACGTTCGCTCTCATGATTTCGGGCTTCAGCTATGCGGCACCGAACCTTCTCCTGCGCGCGATGCTGGCCGATCATGCGGATGATGAGAAAGCGCGTGGTGGCACGGACCGGGTCGGCCTGCTGAACGCGGTCCTCACAACCGCGATGAAGGTCGGCTATGTCATCCCGGTCGCGACGCTTCTTCCGCTGCTCGATTTCTTCGGCTTCGACCCGAGCCCGGACAGCGTCTCTTCGCCAGCGTCGATCCTTGCGCTCGAGTGGGTGTGGCTGCTCTCGCTACCCGTCTTCATGCTGCCTGCGATCTGGCTGCAATTCCGCTTCAAGGCGGACCAGGCACGGCATCAGGCGCGCCTTGCCAGCGACGCCGAGGATGCCGCCACCGCGCGATGAAACGAGACGACCGGGCGGCTGGCTCCCGATAGGCCCTGTTCCGAAAGGTGTCGGTCGGCTATGTTCTTGAAGGACTTGTGCCGCTACAGGCCCGAGTCGGGTGCCGTCCGCGTGCGGGGCCATGTGAGTAAGCGTAGCTGCCAGCGGGTGCGGATGTGCCGGACGCGCGAGGCGAACCGACGATGGCGTGGGTTGTCGGCGACAATGAGATTTGGGACTGAACAGAATGGGTTATGAGGGACGCCGGCGCGGCCGGGGCGATCGCAAGAGTGGCGATGGCGATCTTTACGGTGGCAGCGACAATTACGGCGGTGGCGGTGGTTACGACCGGGGCGGCTTCGGCGGCGGCGGTTTCGACGGCGGCTATAATCGCGGCAACGACCGCGGTGGCGGTGGCGGCTATGGCGG
>JBAUIQ010000344.1:0-2286 GCA_049683075.1 Pacificimonas sp. | reverse complement strand
GGCTAGAGGCCCTTCGCGCAGTTCATCCGCGCGACGACGATCTCTACACCTTCTGGGATTATCAGGCGGGAGCATGGCAGCGCGACGCAGGCCTCCGCATAGACCATCATCTCCTCAGCCCGCAGATTGCCGACCGGCTCGTCGACGCGCAGGTCGACAAAGAATTCCGCGGCCGGGAAAAGGCGAGCGATCACACGCCGGTCTGGATCGACATTGGCTGATACCGAAGCGGCGGCGTGTCCGCGTCACGCACCGTCCGACCACCCCGCGATTCCCGACCCGAAGGTGGGCGTCCTCCTCGTCAATCTCGGCTCGCCCGACGCGCCGACGCCCGCCGCCGTCAAACGCTACCTCGCGCAGTTTCTCTCCGACCGTCGTGTCGTCGAAATCCCGCCCATCGCGTGGCAGCCGATCCTTCGCGGGATCATCCTCAACGTGCGTCCGAAAAAGAGCGCGGCGCTCTATGCGAAAATCTGGGACCGGGAGCGCGACGGCTCGCCGCTGAAACTCATCACCGAGGATCAGGCCGAAGACCTTGCCAAGCGCCTGCCGAAGGTCACCGTCGACCACGCGATGCGCTACGGCAATCCGTCGATCGAAAGCCGGATCGAGGCGCTTCACAAAAGCGGCTGCACGCGGCTCCTGATCGTCCCGATGTATCCGCAATATTCCGGCGCGACGACGGCGACGGTGGTCGACGAGGTGTCGCGTGTCCTTGGCAAGATGCGCTGGCAGCCGACGGTGCGCGTCGTCCCGCCCTGGCATGACGATCCTGCCTATATCGAGGCGCTGGCGACGAGCATTGACGCCGGCCTCGCCGATCTAGACTTCACGCCCGACGAGCTCATTGCAACCTTCCACGGCATGCCGCGCCGGACGCTCGATCTCGGCGATCCCTATCACTGTCAGTGCCAGAAGACGGCGCGTCTCCTCGCCGAGCATATGAACCGGCCGATCCGCACCGTGTTCCAGTCCCGCTTCGGGCGCGCCGAATGGCTGCAACCCTATCTCGACAAGACGCTCGAAAAAATTCCCGCCGAGGGCACGACGTCCGTCGCCGTGGTCGCGCCGGGTTTCGTCGCCGACTGCCTCGAAACGCTCGAAGAAATCGCGATGGAAGGCGAGGAGCAGTTTACGGAGGGCGGCGGTGAGCGCTTCGCCTATCTCCCCTGCCTCAACGCCAGCGACCCCGGAATGGCACTCCTCGAAAAAATCGTTCGGCGGGAACTCGCAGGCTGGGTCGACCCCGGCTAAGGTACGCCCCGACCCGGCGACAGACTCGGGCGCATTTCAGGGGAGTATAGACCATGGACCATGTGGCAATCGTCACCGGCGGCACGCGCGGCATTGGGGCCGCGATCGCCGAAAAACTTCGCGACGATGGCGTGAAGGTCGTCGCCAACTATGGCGGCAATGACGAAGCGGCGCAGAAATTCACCGACCAAACCGGCATCGCGCACGGAAAGTGGAACGTTGCGGATTACGATGCCTGTCATGAGGGTGTCGCGAAGGTCGAGGCCGAGCATGGCCCGGTCACCATCCTTGTCAACAATGCGGGCATCACCCGCGATGGCACGCTCCTAAAGATGGACCGGCAGATGTGGGAGGACGTCATCGACGTAAACCTCGGCGGCTGCTTCAACATGTCGAAGGCCGTCTTCCCGAAGATGAAGGAGCAGGGCTTCGGCCGCATCGTCTCCATCGGCTCGATCAACGGTCAGGGCGGGCAATATGGCCAAGTAAACTACGCCGCCGCGAAGTCCGGCATTCATGGCTTCACGAAGGCACTGGCGCAGGAGGGCGCGCGGTTCAACGTCACGGTAAACGCGCTCGCGCCGGGCTATATCGACACCGACATGGTCGCGGCCGTCCCCGAACCAGTGCTTGAAAAGATCGTTGCTAAAATCCCTGTCGGCCGCCTCGGCCAGGCAGAGGAAATCGCCCGCGGCGTCGCCTTCCTCTGCGGCGAGGATGCCGGCTTTGTCACAGGGTCAACCCTGTCGATCAACGGCGGGCAGCACATGTATTGATGTGACCGATCAGGCCGTCCGCAAATACAGCCTGACCATTGCCGGGCACCGCACCTCGATCAGCCTGGAACCCATTTTCTGGAATGCGCTGAACGACGCGGCGGCGGCGAACGGTGTGTCGCTGGCGGAATTGGTTGCGAAAATCGATGAAGCTCGCACGACGGCGCTGTCCTCGGCGATCCGAGTGTGGCTGTTTGAGCGGGCGACAGGCGGCGAACGCTAAGCCGTTCCCGTCGCCGCCAAAATGCCATCATCC
>JBAUIQ010000343.1:0-10846 GCA_049683075.1 Pacificimonas sp. | reverse complement strand
GGATGATGGCGTTTGGTATGTGGCATGATGCTCATGCTATCTTCACCGCCTTAAACCGCAGGCGGACATAATCAGCCGTCCAGTTGCCATCTTCATCGCAGAGGCTCGGGCGCAGCAAATCGACCGTCTGGGCGACGATCTCATCGCGGCGGTCGACGGGCAGAAAGCCGTGCCGGAATGTGGTCAGCCAACCCGCCATGCCGCTATCGCCCAGCGGCGTCGGGCGTGGAATGAGCTCGCAGCTGTCGACGCGAAAGCCTGCCGCCTCCAGCTGCCGCGCCGCGCGCTGAGGGCTGGCGTAATTCTGGACATCTGGCGAGGGCAGGTCGTGTGCGGCCAGAACGGCGCGCAAGGCGGTGCGAATGGCCGCAATGTTACCGTGGCCACCGCACTCGGCGACGAAGCGTCCGCCAAGTTTCAGCGCGCGATATGCCCCCGCAAAAACGGCTTCATGGTCCGGCATCCAATGCAATGCTGCATTGGAAAAAACGGCGTCATACTCATTGTCGAACGTCAGCGCCTGACCGTCCATGACTTCTGCCGACAGACCTCGCGCCTTTGCCTCGCCGACCATCCCGGCGTCGGCGTCGACACCGTGGACGTCGGCGCCTGCTACCACGAGCTTTTCGGTCAGCACGCCGTCGCCACAGCCAAGGTCTAGAATACGCTCACCCGCCTGCGGAAACAGCAGGTCCAGCGCCGCTTGCCCCAATGCCGGCACGAAAGCGGCATCGCGAGCATAGGCCGCAGTATCCCATTCATTCGTCGACTTAGACGCGGCAACCATTGACACTACAAGTCCTTGACGAACGCCTTGTAGGCCTTTTCGTCCATCAACTCCTCGAGTTCGGACTTGTCGGACAAGGTCAGCTTCACGAACCAGCCGGACTCCTCAGGCGAAGAGTTTACCAGCGCGGGTTCGTCCTCAAGCGCGTCGTTCACCTCGACGATCTCACCGGAGATGGGCGCATAGACATCCGACGCCGCCTTCACGGATTCGACGACGGCGGCCTCACCGCCCTTTTCGATCATCTTGCCGACGTCGGGCAGCTCGACGAACACGACGTCGCCCAATTGGTCCTGGGCATAGTCCGTAATCCCGACCGTCCCGGTATCCCCCTCGACGCTGACCCATTCATGTTCTTCGGTAAAATATGTGCTCATACGCCCTCTCCTTCGTCAGCGGACATAGCGGTGCGGGACGAAGGGCATGGGGACGACAGTCGCCGCCAGTCGCTTCCCACGCACGTCGATTTCCAGTTCGGTGCCGTCCTTCGCATCGTCACTGCCAACGTAGGCCATCGCAATCGGTGCCCCGACACTCGGGCCAAATCCGCCGGAGGTGACCACGCCGGTCTTGCGATCGCCCACGTAAACGGCTGCGCCCTCGCGCGCCGGGCGCTTGCCGTCGAGCGTCAGGCCGACGCGCTTTACCTTGGTGCCATTCTTGATCTGCCCATCGATGCGATCGAACCCGGCAAAGCCGCCCTCCATCTTGCGACGTTTGGACACGGCAAAGGTCAGGCCGGCCTCGACGGGCGTCGACATCGGGTGAAGATCGTGGCCGTAAAGCGGCAGCCCGGCCTCCATCCGCAGCGAGTCACGCGCGCCAAGGCCGATGGGCTTCACCGATTTGTCCTTCAGGAGAAGTTTGGCGAGACCCACGGCCTTCGACGCCTTGACGCTGATCTCGAACCCGTCCTCGCCGGTATAGCCAGAGCGGCTGATCCACAGCTCCTCGCCGCGCACGCGCACCTCGGAGCCGCGCATGAAGGTGATGAGTCCAACCTCCGCGCCCAGTCGTTCCAGAACGTCCGCCGCCTTCGGACCCTGCAGTGCGATCAACGCGAGATCGGACCGTTCGATGACACTGACGCCCTTCGGCAAATGCCGGGTCAGGTGCGCAATGTCCGCCTGCTTCACCGCACCGTTGACGACGATGTAGAAATGATCCGCACGACGGGTCACCATCAAATCGTCGAGCACGCCGCCATTGTCGTCGAGCAACATGGAGTAGCGCAGCCGCCCCTCCTTCAGCCCGATGAAATCGCCCGGCATCAGCGCCTCAATCGCGGCGGCAGCGTCCTTTCCGCGCACCTCGAGTTGGCCCATGTGCGATACGTCGAACAGGCCGGCATGCTTACGGGTCCAGAGATGTTCGGCGATAATGCCGTCCTCATATTGGATTGGCATCTCATAGCCAGCGAAGGGCACCATCTTGGCGCCCAACTCGCGGTGCAGCTTGTCGAGCGGCAATTTCTCTGTGGAGGTCTCTACGTTATCGGCCACCGATGATCCCATTCACGACCGGACGAACGCCAGCGCCAGTTCCGGCGCGGACGGTCACGTCCTTCCCCCACTGTCACGGGACCTGAGAGTTTCAGGGCGACGTGCCCCTTACCCCTTCGGTAGCGCGCCATCCGGAGACAGACACGCTTTTCCAGATCGCCGCTGTGGACACCCCAGGCGCGGTCCTGTGGCCTGAGAGATTCCGGGGGAAGGCTTGCTCCTTCGGCGGCCCTGCAAAATGCAGCACCTCTCCCGCGCAGGGTGCCGGAACCAAACTGGCCCCGACGGCTGCAATGCTGTCTGGAGCGGGGCCGAAGGTGAGTCAATCGGGCGCGGGAGAGAAAAGAAGAGCGTGCGACTTGCCCCGGCACCCGCCCGCCGTTTACGGGTCGGTCCATGACCGCCCCCGCCACCACCTTCTCGCTCAGTACCGCATGGATGCAGACGCAGGCCTTTGTCGGCGCCAATGCGAAGCGATTGGTACTTCCCGCGGCGGCTTTCTTGTTTTTGCCAAACGTGATCGCGCTTTATTTCTTCCCGCAAGCGGAAGAATTGGCCGATCTTGCAAGACCGGAGATCCTCCTGCCCGGAATCGCAACAAGCATCGTCGCCGTTGTCGGGCAGATCGCGATCATGGTCTTGGCTCTCAATCCCGCTCGCTCCGAAGCGGGC
The DNA here is from genome assembly GCA_049683075.1 of Pacificimonas sp. Classification (GTDB taxonomy): domain Bacteria; phylum Pseudomonadota; class Alphaproteobacteria; order Sphingomonadales; family Sphingomonadaceae; genus Pacificimonas. The sequence continues at coordinate 7,885 of JBAUIQ010000343.1, read as the reverse complement.
GCTTTGCGCACCGGTTTCTCCTATTTCGTACCGGCAGTCCTCACCACAATTCTGACCGGCCTAGCAGTCGGCATCGGCGCAATCTTCTTCATCCTGCCCGGCCTTTTTCTTGCCGCCCGGCTACTGCTTGGCCTGCCCATCATTGCCTTAGGCGAAACGAGCCCGATGACCGCCTTATCGGAAAGTTATCGCCTGACCGGAAACGGCGCATGGCTCCGACTTCTTGCCGGCATCATGCTCATCGTCCTCGCTGCGATTTTCCTGACGGGCGTGGCTCAGCTCGTCGGCGGCCTGATCGACGCGACACCGCCCAGCCTGCCCACCGCGCTAACGGTCGCCGCAACGAGTGCCGTGGTTGCGACCTACACGGCAGTCTTCGCAGCAACATCCTACAAGTTGTTGAGAGCCAACTGACTTCACCGCTGCAAGCGATGTAAGACCTTTTCCGCAGCTTTTCCGCAAGAGCCATCAGCTGCCCTTAAAATCGGCCTTCCGCTTCTGAAGAAACGCGGAGACGCCTTCGCCGAAGTCGGATGTTCGTCCCGCCTGTAGTTGGTTGAGACGTTCCACGCGAAGACCCTCCGAAAGGGGTTTGTCCATACAATCTCGGACGCCTTGCCGGATCATGGCATAGGCCCGCGTCGGTCCCCGCGCGAACCGCTCGGCGAGCGTTTTTGCCTCCGCCATTAAGCTGTCACTCGAAACGACCTTATAAACGAGACCCCACTCGTGCGCTTTTTGCGCGGACAGCTTCTCGCCGAGCATCATCATCTCGAGCGCACGCGCGCGGCCGATGACGCGCGGAAGTAGCCAGGTTGAACCGACATCCGGCACCAGCCCGATATTGACGAAAGCCTGCAGGAAGTAGGCGTCCTCCGACGCAATGACGAAGTCGCCAAATAGCGCCAACGAGCAACCCGCACCTGCCGCCGGACCGTTGACCGCGGTGATGACGGGTACGTTCAACGCCATGATGTTCTCGAGAAGCGGATTATAGTGTGTTTCGAGAACCTTGCCCGCATCGACGGGACCGCCACCGCCGCTGCCCGTTCCGCCGCCCGACAGATCTGCGCCTGACGAAAAACCGCGTCCGGCGCCAGTGATGATCAGCGCACGCAAATCGTCGTTATCGCGAACCTTTTGAACGGCATGGATCAGCTCTTCCACCGTCTTGAGATCAAGCCCGTTCAGCTTTTCCGGCCGATTGATCGTGATCGTCGCCGTGCCGCCGTCGGTCTCCATCAAGATATTTTCATATGCCATGATCGTCGCCGTTCCCGCTCGTTGATGTCGTTCTGCGATCCAAGCCTTAGCGTCTCGCGCGATGCGGCACGCTTCACGAAAGAAACAGGCAGGCGGCCATTGTCGCTCTGTTTGAAAGCTTGATCCGGGAAGCAACTCCAGCGACCCCCGTTCGTTCTTGCCGTCACTTGGATCGTCTGCCAGCTAGGTCGGCGAGAGTTGGGGTCGGAAATTAGAACATGGATTTGACGGTCAAACTGGCGGCCATTGGTGCCATCGGTATTACGGCGCAATGGGTTGCCTGGCGAACGGGCTGGCCCGCGATCGCTTTGATGCTTCTCGGCGGAATTCTCGCCGGTCCGGTCACCGGCTACATCAATCCACTCGAAGATTTTGGTGATCTCTATCAGCCCGCCATCAAGCTCGCTGTCGCCATCATTCTCTTTGAAGGCGGCCTTAGCCTCAATTTCCGCGAACTTCGCCACGCGGGCAGTGCGATCTGGCGCCTCGTCATCGTGTCGGTCCCAATTGCCTGGGGGCTCGGCTCCCTCGCCGCGCACTACGCTGCCGGGATCGAATGGGAACCGGCGATCCTCTTCGCCGGCATCCTTGTCGTCACCGGACCTACTGTTATCGGACCCATGCTGAGGCAGCTTCGCGTCGGCAACAGGCCTCGGGACATCCTCAAATGGGAAGGGATCGTCAACGACCCCATTGGCGCGCTCCTCGCCGTTCTTGTCCTCGCCTATATAAGCTATGCCGACACGCAAGGCGGCAATGCCATGGCGGATATCGGCCTCTACGTTGGACTTGCGTCGCTGTTTGCGATCGGCCTTGGCCTCGCTCTCGCATGGTTCGTTGCTTTCACATTCCGCCGTGGCCTCGTTCCCGAATTCTTGAAGGTGCCCGTCGTTTTCGGGCTCGTTATCGTCGGCTTCGTCATCGCGGACGTCATCGAGCACGAGACGGGCCTTCTAACGGTGACGGCCATGGGCATCGCTCTTGCCAACATGAACCTCGACAGTTTCGGGGAAATGCGCCGCTTCAAGGAGAGCGTCACGATCCTGCTGTTGTCGGGCGTATTTGTGATCCTGTCAGCCACGCTAGACTGGGAACTGATCCAGCGGTTCGAATTCCGCTATATCGCGTTCCTACTGCTTCTCCTTTTTGTCGTACGCCCGGCGAGTGTCCTCATCTCGCTGCTCTTCTCGAATGTGCCTTGGAACGAGCGGTTCTTCATCGCCTGGATCGCGCCGCGCGGGGTCGTTTGCGTTGCCATCACCGGCCTCTTCGCGCTGCGGCTCGAAGAACTCGGTTATGTGGACGCACCTGCGCTGACGACCCTCGCCTTCGCCGTCGTCATCGTAACGATCATCGCGCACGGCTTCTCCGCAAGCTGGCTGGCCGGGAAGCTGGGTATCGATCAGGGTCCGGGTCGTTCCATCCTGATCGTCGGTGCGACGCGCTGGTCGATGGAATTGGCGGAAGAATTGGCGAAGCGCGAGGTGCCCGTCACGATTGCGGACAACAGCTTCCTTGCCCTCAGGAAGGCTCGCCAGCGCGGCATCGACACCTTCCATGGCGAGGCACTGGAGGCGATCCATGAGGATACCCTCGACGTCCATTCCTTCCAGTCCATTATCGCGGCGACCGATAACGACGCCTACAACGCGCTCATTTGCGCAGAGCTTGGCCCGGAAATCGGGCGCAATGCCGTCTTCCAGGTCGGCAATGAAGGCGACAGCGATGTGCGCGGTCTTCCTAGCGCCCTGAAGGGGCGCATGCTGATGAACAGCGCCGCCGGGTTGATCGAGCTGTTGTCACGGCAGGAGCAGGGCTGGTCGTTCAGGCAGACCCGCATTGGCGAGAAGTACACGCTCGATGATCTCAAAAAGCGTCTGTCTGGCAAGAGTGAGCTCCTGGCCGTCGTGAAGCCTGAAAAGCGCGTGCAGTTCTTTACGAGCGGCGCGCGCCCGAACATCGGCGAGGGCGATCATGTCATCGCCTATGTGCCGAAGGGCGGCGATGCGGCCGAGGAGGAAGAACGAATCGCGCTGAAAGAGCGCGCGCGCGAGGCAAAGGCCGACCAGAAGGACGACGAGCCTCCCGGCGATGCCGTGCCGGAACCTGCCTAGCTGCAGCTAGAAATCCAGCTTGTCGTAGTGCGCAGGTGGCGTGATGCCTTCCATTCGCTCCGGCAGCAGGGCGCGAACGCTCGGCCTTGATTTGACCGCGCTGTACCACGTCTTCGCATCCGGCACGCCGCGCCAGTCGACGCCGCCAAGATAGTCGGCAACGCTCAATTGCGCCGCAGCGGCAATGTCCGCGAGGCTGAACGCCGCGCCCGCCAGCCAGCGGCGCTCGCCGAGTAGATAGTCTGCATATTCCAGATGCTGCGCGAGCGCCCGCGCCGCCGCCCGGATCGCCTGCGACTCCGGCGGCTGACGCGTCACGATGCGCTTATACATTCGTTCCGCCAGAAGGGGCTGAACGGCCTCGGCATAGCATTTCTGGTCGAACCACGTGACCAATCTCCGGACCTCCGCCCGGCCAGCCGCGCCCGACCCCATCAGTGGCGCCTTTTCGACCGTTTCCTCGAAATACTCTGCGATGGCCTGAGAGTCCGCGAGCGGCCCGTCACGCTCTCCCGACAAAACCGGTGTCTGGCCGGCCCTATTCATGTCCATCAGCGCGTCGGTTTTTTCCCACGGATATTCGCTGGCGAGATCGAACGGCACGCCCTTCTCAGCCAGTAAGATACGAACCTTGCGCGAAAATGGGTCGAGCGGAAACTGATGCAGCGTCCACATCAGCCGAGCCGCCGACCGGGGCCGATCTCGTCGGGGTCAGTCCTACATGTGATCAGGGCTGGCCCGTCGACATCCAGCGCCTCCTCCAGCGCGGCCGCGAAGTCATCCGTCGCTTCGACCGTCCAGCCGGGCACTCCGAAACTCTCTGCATAGGCGGCGAAATCAGGATTGGTGAGCGCCGTCCCCGACTGGCGCCCGGTGAAGTCGCGTTCTTGATGCATCCGGATGGTTCCGAGTTGCCCATTGTCAACGATAACGAACAACGTCTTCGCGCCATAACGCACGGCAGTTGCCAGCTCGCTCCCCGACATCAGGAAATCGCCGTCCCCCGCTACGCAGACGCTGCGCTGGTCAGTCAGGAGCGCCGCGGCGATGCCCGCCGGCACGCCATAGCCCATCGCACCGGACGTGGGCGCGAGCTGCGTCCCAAGCGCTCTGTGGTCGTGGAAGCGATGCAACCATGCCGCGAAATTGCCAGCGCCGTTTGTATAGACCGTTTCCGGAGGTAGCGACTCTGACAGATGGCGGATCACCGTCGCCATGTTGACGCCCGCGTCGACCTGGGTGGGCTCGATCCAGTCTTCATAGTCGGCACGCGCCGCCGCCCGCCAGTCGGCCCAGTCCTCACCATCGACCATGAAACCAAGTTCGGACAGCGCCGCCGTCGCCAGGCGTATGCTTGCCTGAATGGCCAGCGTCGGCCGCCGCACATCAGTCAGCGTGTCGGCGTCCATGTGGATATGTACGAGCTGCTGTTCAGGCTGCGGCACCGCAGGCACCGTGTAGCCGAGGCTTGCGACCTCTCCAAGGCGTGTCCCCAAAGCGATGATGACATCCGCCGATTTGACCCGCTCGACCAGCTTTGGATTGGCACCCAGCCCCAGCTCTCCGGCATAGTTCCGATGACAATTGTCGAAACGATCCTTGCGCCGCCACGATGTAACCACGGGGACATTCGTGTCTGCCGCGAAGCGCTCGACATTCGCGACATCGTCCGCCGTCCAGCCGGGCCCGCCCAGCCACAGGACCGGTCGCTCGGCATCGGCCAGCATGTTGGCAAGGTCCGCAATCCGGCTGGCATCCGGCGACGCTTCTGCCGGACGGGCAGGTAGTGCGACAGCCTCTGGCGCCGCGGCCAGCAACAGATCTTCGGGCAGCGTCACGATCACCGGTCCCGGCCGACCGGAACGCGCCAATGCGAACGCCCTCGCAACCGTTTCGTGTGCACGTTCGGGCCGGTCCAGCGTCATCACGCCCTTTGCGAACGACCCGAAATAACGATTATAATCGACCTCCTGAAACGCTTCGCGACCCAGCATGTCCGTCCCGACATCACCGACGAACATGACGAGCGGCGTCGAATCCTGGAAGGCGGTGTGGATGCCTATGGATGCATGTGTTGCCCCGGGCCCGCGCGTCACCATGCAGACGCCCACCTGGCCCCTCAGCTTGCCATAGGCCTCCGCCATGTTGGCCGCGGCCGCCTCGTGCCGACAAGTGACCAGGGCGACATCCTCGCTGACATCGTAAAGCGCATCAAGGACGGCGAGGTAGCTTTCCCCCGGCACGCAGAAGACATGGCTCGTCTCCTCGGCACGGATGGCAGCGACGACAGTCTCGGCGACGGTGGGCATATGCGGGCCTATGGCGCGACAAGACACGGCGCGCAATCTTACTCTAGATTAACCATACGTCGTTAAAGAAGCGCGCGATGCCCGGTCTGGTCCGCCTCTTCCTATTCTTGATCGCTTTCTGCGCGAATGCCAGCGTCGCGCAGATCACGTCGGAAGCGGTCGTGAACAACCATGGCACCACCACCACCTACAGCCAGAATTACACACCAGGTGCGGGATCGAACCGGGTCGTTCTGGCAATTGTGTTCTCTGAGTATGACCTCGACCAGTCGTCCACGCCGACCAGTGTAACGCTCGGTGGTGTGTCGATGACCGCCCTCGGAACCATCGAAGGCGCGGGCGCAAAACGGAACCGAATGAACGCGTACATCATGCCCGAAGCGGACATTCCCCCGGGGACCTCGGCCTTCTCCGTCAGCTACGGTCCCGATCCGGCCTCGTCGCTCATTTATCTCGCGACCATCCTCAAGATCGAGCAGGCTTCACTTACGAATATACCGGTCGGCTTCTCAAAAGACTGTTTTACAGGTACATCCCCAAGGGGTCGTATCGCCTTCGCCCCGGTAACGGCCAGTGCAAATGACCTCGTGTTTTCGTTTGTCGGGACGGGCGATCGGGACAACCAGACAAACTTCCAGAACGGCGCAAACGAATTCCTGGACGAAAGTGTGCGAAGCCCTGGCTTCAGTCTGGCCGGCGGCGTTCGGGCACCATCAGCAGGCGGCTCTTTCGCTGGGAATGCACGCCTTTCCGACGGCTGCCATCGTCGGCCAAGCACGGTACAGATCGTCCTGCAGCCCGAACTCGATGGAACCGATGGCACGGTCAACGCGGCGGCCGCCGTCGTGGCGGGGAATAGTGTCACGATCACGGTCGCCGACTCGGATCTCAATATTCGGACCGGCGGCATCGATCAGGTCACGGTCACCGTCTTCAACGATCGCACTGGCGAGACGGAGACGGTCACGTTGGTCGAAACCGGGCCGAATAGCGGAATTTTCAGCGGCAGCTTGCCGACGGCGACATCCGGCAATACGGCAAACAACAGCGGCACGCTGAATGTCGCCGTGAACGACAGGCTTACCACCCGCTATTTCGATTCCCTGACCGAGGACGGTGGCTCGGCAACACGAACGGACATCACGGTCGTGACCGCGACGGGTGCCCCCGCTTCGCTCGATCTCGCGAAATCGGTCGTTCCAGCAGCGACGAGCGGCTTGGAGCGGTTCTCGATCCCGGGCAGCGACGTTCTCTATACTCTGACCGTGACCAACACTGGCGACGGCGCCGTCGACGAGGCGGCTATGTTCGTCCTCGACCCGCTGCCTGCGGACCTCACCTTCTTCAACGGCGATCCCGTCGCGGGTGATGGCGATAATGCTTCGGTTCTGTTCGCGCAGTCCGGCGCAGGCCTATCATTCGATGCGTCGACCGATCTGCGCTTCGCCGGAGCGGGCAGTCCTCCCGCCGACTTCGCAAGTTGTAGCCTTGCCGTTCCGGCAGGCTATCAGCCGAGCGTCCGCTATCTCTGTCTCCGACCCCGCGGCGAGATGCTGCCCGGATCGCCGGACCCCAGCTTTACCATGACGTTTAGGATGCGGATCAAGTAGCCAGCGCCGCCTGCGCCGCCGCCAGTCGGGCGATAGGAACGCGGTAGGGCGAGCAGCTGACATAAGCCAGGTTGGTCCGTTCGCAGAACGCGATGCTCGACGGGTCGCCGCCATGTTCGCCGCAGATGCCGAGCTTCAGGTTGGGTTTGGCAGTGCGGGCTCGGTCCGACGCCAGCGCCACGAGCTCGCCGACGCCGTCCTCGTCGATCGAGACGAAGGGGTCCTTGGGGAGGAGACCTTTGTCGACATAGTCGCCGAGGAAGCGGCTGGCGTCGTCGCGGCTGATGCCGAGCGTGGTCTGCGTCAAGTCGTTAGTACCGAAGGAGAAAAAATCGGCATGGGCGGCGATCTGTCCGGCCTGCAAGGCGGCGCGGGGCAGTTCGATCATGGTGCCGACGAGATAGGCGATTTCCGCACCGCGTTCGGCAAAGACCGTTTTCGCCGTGTCGTCGATCAACCTCCGAATTGTCGCCAACTCGCCCGCCGTCATGACGAGCGGCACCATGATCTCGGGCAGCGGCGGCTCGCTCTCGGCCTGCACATCGAGCGCGGCCTCGAAGATCGCGCGGGCCTGCATCTCGTAGATTTC
>JBAUIQ010000342.1:0-2975 GCA_049683075.1 Pacificimonas sp. | reverse complement strand
AACAGGCGCTGGAGACCGCGACCGAAGCTGCCGCTGCCGCTGGAATGCCCGGCGGCGAGGCGCTGGGCGCGGCAGGCGCGGCCATGGCCGACGCGGAAACAGCGTTGCAGGCAGGCGAAACAGCACGAGCCGCGCGAGCGCAGAGCCGTGCGCTCGACAGTCTCGCCGAAGCCGCAGAAAGCGCGCAGCAGGCAGCGGCCCAGGCACAGCAGGCAGCGAGCGGTAGAATGCAGCCTGGCTCGTCTGGTGGCGGCCTCGACCCGCTTGGCCGACCCGGGCGTGACTTCGGCCTTGGCGATGTGCAACTGCCCGACGAACGACGCGTTCGCCGTGTGGAGGAGCTGCGCGCGCTGATCGAAGAACGCGCGGCCGACCCGCAACGCAGTGAACGTGAACGCGCCTATTATTTGCGACTTTTGAAGAGGTTCTGATGAGCGACGACATGCACCGACCAGTCCGGACAGCCGTCTTCCCCGTGGCCGGTCTCGGGACTCGCTTCCTGCCCGCGACGAAGGCGATCCCGAAGGAGATGCTACCCATCGTCGATCGCCCGCTGATCCAATATGCGCTAGACGAAGCTCTCGAGGCGGGTATCGAACAGATCGTCTTCGTGACCGGGCGCGGGAAGAGCGCCATCGAGGATCATTTCGACATCGCCTACGAACTCGAGGCGACGATGGACCAGCGCGGCAAGGACAAGTCGGCGCTGGACGGCACCCGCCTCGGCCCGGGTCGCATTGCCTATGTCCGGCAGCAAGAGCCGCTCGGCCTTGGCCACGCGGTCTGGTGCGCGCGCAGCGTCGTCGGCGACGAACCCTTCGCCGTTCTCCTTCCCGACGAGCTACTCGTGGGCGAACCGGGCTGTCTTACCCAAATGATGCGGGCTTATGAGAATGTAGGCGGCAATGTCGTCTGCGCGCTTGAGGTGGACCGTGCCGAAACGAAGAAATACGGCATCGTGGACCCGGGCGGCGTCGATGGCCCGCTGACCGAGGTGAAAGGCCTCGTCGAAAAGCCGGATCCTGCCGACGCGCCCTCGAACTTGATGCTGCCTGGCCGCTACATCCTGCAGCCTGAAGTGATGGACGTCCTGAAGGATCAGGAGACCGGTGCGGGCGGCGAAATTCAGCTGACCGACGCCATGGCTGGCATGATCGGCAAGCAGCCGTTTCACGCCTTCACCTTCGAAGGCGTACGGCATGATTGCGGCGACAAGGCCGGGTTCGTGAACGCCACCATCGATCTGGCGTTGAAACGGGACGATATCGCGCCCGCCGTTCATGGCTTTCTAAGGGAAAGAGCTATATGACGGTTTGATGACCGTCATTGCCCAAGCCCGCGCCGAACCAAAGAAGATATCTGCCCCGTCTCGCGGCCAGTATCTGACAGAGGTACGCGCGGTCGGTGAATTTGCGAATTTTCTCGTTCGAAACCGGACACATGAGTTGCCGCGCGGCGATGGCCATGCGGTCATCGTCTATCCCGGTTTTCTCGCCGCAGACACGACGACATTTCTTCTTCGACGCCGCTTGGCCTCGCTAGGCTATGATGTTCATGGCTGGGGCCAGGGGCAGAATTTGGGTTTGCGGCGCGACCTGCTGCCAGAAGTGCGCGCTCATCTGGGTCAGGTGGCGGAGAAGAGTGGCGGCAGCGTCAGCTTGATCGGATGGTCGCTCGGGGGCCTGTTCGCTCGCGAGGTTGCGAAGCGTCGCCCAGAGCTTGTTCGTTGCGTCGTCACCGCTGGAACGCCCTGCGTCGGCGATATGCGCGCCAACAACGCTTGGCGCCTTTACGAACGGCTGAACGATCATTGGGTCAACAGCCCGCCGATCCCCAATGATATTGAGGAACTACCGCCCGTTCCCCTGACGTCGATCTACACCGACGGTGATGGCATCGTTGCGCCGGAATGCGCGAATATAGGCAATGGCCCCACCTGGGAATCGGTCCCCGTCAACTCCAGCCATGTTGGCCTCGCATGGAGTCACGATGTCCTGTCGGTCACGGCTGATCGCCTGGCGCAGCCGGAAGGCGAGTGGGAACCCTACGCCGCCTGACGGACCAGCATGACGTTCATATGCGCGCCGGCGATCGGGTTCGCCTGATCGTCCTGCCATGCCGACACACGGACGTTGGCAATACGGCGTCCCATCCTGACGATCTTGGCGCGCGCGAAGGTATCGACGGGCTGGCCTGCCCGCAGATAGTCGACAGTCACGTTGATCGGTTTGATCTCCGCCTCGCCAGGTCCAAGCGCATGGAGAAGCTGCGCGATGCTGGCAATCTCCATCAAGCCCGCGACCGTCCCGCCATGCAGACGTGGCGGCTGCGGCGAGCCGATCAGCGACCGGTCGTAAGGCATCGTCAGGAGCGCACCGTCGTCGTCCAGGCTAACCGACAGGCCCAGCATCTCGGCATAGGGAATGCCGTTGAGAGGACCGCCCTCACCAGATGCCAAGCGTTCGGCGAGCGCCGCGAAGCTCATGATGTCGCCCCGGACGTCATCATGAAACTACCCGACATCAACGCGACTGGGTCGTCCCTGTCGCCGTCATGGGCATAGCCGCGGACGAAGGCGATGGTGCGGGTCAGCTTCTGGACTTTCGAATAGCCGTAGACGGTCTGTTCCGGGCGCGCGGGTCGCAGATAATCGAGACGAAGGTCGACCGTGGCGATGCGGCTGGGCATTTTTCGCGCCGCTTGCACTGAGAAACCACCGACCGAGTCCATCAGCGTGAAGATCGCGCCGGAGGCAATGACGCCCGGCTTCCCATCCGGACCCGGATAGGCGACCAGCTTCTCCGCCCAGGGCAGGGTCAACTCAGCCCAGTCGCGCCCTGCCCCGGAATAACGAATGCCAAGGGCGCGCATTTGCGGGATCGCCTTCATGAACTGGTCGATGACCGGTTTCATAACGAGGTCCTTCACGCCGCACTCGCCAGCCGGGCGGCCGTCTCGTCGATCAGCGCGATCAT
>JBAUIQ010000341.1:0-1544 GCA_049683075.1 Pacificimonas sp. | reverse complement strand
GCGTCTAGCTGTTCTCGCGCACGGCCCTTGTCAGGAGGACGGCGAGGAGCAGCATGGCGGCCGTGCCGAGCCCGCCCGCATAGGGGTCGGCGGCGTCGCGACCGAAGGCCATGGCGATGGTGGCGGCGATCATGGCGGCGATGCCGGTGAGCGTAGCGAGGACGCCGATGATCTTCGCGAGGCCCGAACCTGCCTGGACCTCGGCATAGCCGATGGCGAGCGCGGCGTAGCCGAACAGGAACTTCGCGGCGTAGAGGATGAAGAAGGCCCCGGCGAGGACGGCGGTAAAGACCGGCGCGAGCGGCTCGCCCGCCTCGATCAGCGGCGGAAACATCGCGACGCCCATGGCCAACTGGATAACGTTGAGGACCGCCGCGCCGATGATCGCCGACCAGGCGGCGATGTAGCGGCGGGTGGTGACGAGCGGGACGGCGGCGAAGGCGATGATGCCGAGCGAAGCGAGCGTCTCTACGGTCCAGATGATCGCGCGGTTGATGTCCGCGCCCGCCATGGAGAGCGCGACATAAGCGGCCTGCGTCGCGACGAGCGATATCAGGAGGACGGCAACGATCTGCGCCGCGCGGTGCGTTTTGGTGTGCATGAGGAGAACCCCCTTTTCGTGAACGGTTACCTGCGCTGTTCGTGTGGTGCGAGGGGAAGGTTACGGCTGTTACCTGTCGACCTTCGGAGCCACCTTAGTCGTCTTTGTATCCGGAGGCAGCGTCGCGGCGTCCGATGGGAGTGGCAGAAGCTGCATCTCTCGCGCCAGCTTCGTCAGGCGTTCGGCGGCCCAGGCGCGTTTCCATAAAGGTGTGGCGAGGAGTGCCGAGAGGCGGCGAAGTTTGCTGGACTTCAACGAGGTTTCGCAATCGCGGAGACTGCGGACCGCAGTGCGCCAATCGTTCCGGACTTTGGCGCTGCGATCGAAGTCGAACTGCCATTGCGTGACGAGGTTCGCTGGCATTGACGTGAAGGGTTGCCGGTGGCCGGGATAGGCCTGCCAGGGAACGGCGGCGGCGGCAGGGCTGATGGACTTCAGCACGTCGGCGTAGATTTTGTGGTCGAGGAAATGCTCCATGGGTGCGCTGTAGACGAGCTCGGCAAGGTCGCGATCGAAAAGTGGCATGACGGGTTCGGCGCCAAACAGGTCGATATGCTCGTAATAGCGGTCTGCATGGCGCGCCTGGTCGCCGCGCATGAGGTGATGGAAGTGGCGACGCTCTGGCGCGATGTTGTCGGCGTCGGCATATTCTTCGGCCAGAGCGGCTTCGGCAGAAGCAAGGGCTGCCTCGCCGACCAGCGATCCATAAGAGGAGCGGATCCCGTCGATGCGCGCTGAGGCACGTTCGGCTGCCGGGACACTGGCGGCGCGGTCGACGCTTCGTCGTGATAAATAGGTATGACCAAGCATGACGCTGCCGCCGTCGCCGGTCCAAATCTCACCGGTTCCCGCGGGCCGTTGCGCTGCGACTAGCGCGCTGAAGGGAACGGCGTGAAGCCAGGGCAGGGGATTGAGGCGATAGAGCGTGTGGTCTGTCCGAAGT
>JBAUIQ010000340.1:0-5031 GCA_049683075.1 Pacificimonas sp. | reverse complement strand
TCCTCTGCAGGTATGGTCAGGCCCTCTTCGCCTGCCGTCGCCGCGGTCCGCCAACAGCGAAAATCGTTTAGAACGCCGTCCGCAGCAAAGCCGCGTCGTTCCGCGTCGCCGCGCTCAACGATATCGGCGATCGGCAGCGTCTGTGCCGAAGAAATCGTACGCAGGCGATCCGTCTCCGCGACCATCGTCGGCCCACCGTCGAAAATGTCGACATAGCCGGTATAGGCGAAACCCTCTTTCTCCAGCATCCGCATCGCCGGCACACCGCTGTCATGCGGCTGGCCAATCGCGGCCTGCGCGTCGGCGGGCAGGAGCGCGGTGTAGATCGCAAGCTTCGGCATCAGGTCGGCAATGAACTGGTTGCCGCGCAGCGAATTGAACCGGTCCGCCTCCTGAAAATCCATGTCGAAAAATTGCCGTCCGAGGCCGTCCCAGAATGCCGAACGCCCTTCCTCATCCACCTGCCCGCGAAGCTCGGCCAACATCGTGTCCGCAAACCGCTGCCGGTGCCGCGCGATGAACAGATAGCGGCTGCGCGCCAGAAGAGCGCCAAGCCCGCCGGTACGAAGATCGGGATGCAGAAACAGTCCACCCACCTCGCTCGCGCCATTGAAGTCGTTGACGAGGTGGAGAACATCGAGCCGGATCGTGCGGTCGAGCTCTTGGCTCCGCTGGGAAAGTCGCGCAATCTTGTAGCTGTAAAACGGCCAGCGCTGACCGAGCCGGGAAAAGATCAGTGCGCTGCCGCCGATGCGGCCCGTCCCGGCCTCCTCCATCAGCAGCATATAGAGCTCATCATGTGGCGCGTCTTCCGAACGCGCATAGCTCTCATCCGACCAGGTGAGCCGCTCCATCAGGCTGTCGCGATTGGGCGGCAGGTTCGTAAATCCTGCGCCCGTCAGCTTGGCGAGATCGAGGACCGCATCAATGTCGGCGACCCTGGCCGGACGAATAAACCAGAGGCTCACGCCGCCAGCCGTCCTTGCGCCAGCCGCATCAGCGTCAGAGCCGCCAGCTGCGCCCGTTCCGTCAAAGAATCGACGATCAGGAATTCGCGGTCCGAATGAATGGCCCCGCCTCTCACACCCATCGTATCGACGACCGCCAGTCCTGCCGCCGCAAGATTGTTGCCGTCACAAACGCCGCCGGTATTTTTCCAGGCAATGACCTGCCCGAGATCGGCACCACAATCCCTCACCAGCTCGAACAGGCCACGCTGTTTCTCGTCGAGCGGTTTTGGTGGCCGCGCAAAACTTCCGGTGACGTCGATGGCGACGTCGTGACGCGCCGCGACGTCCTTCAGAATTTCAGCCTGTCTGGCTTCGGCCCATGCCTGGTCTTCCGGGGTCAGAGGACGCACGTTCCAGCGCAGCACCGCGCTTTCCGGCACAACATTGTTTGGGCCGCCGCCATCGAGGCGCGCCGGATTGACCGACAATGTCGTCCGCTCATGCTTCATCGCGTCCAGCCGGACCGCGAGATCGGCAGCGGCGACCAGCGCGTTGCGGCCGTCCTCAGGATTCCGGCCCGCATGAGCGGCGCGACCCGCGATGGCCGCAGCGAAATTGCCCGATCCCTTGCGCCCGCCAGCCAGCGTTCCGTCGGGATCGGCCGCAGGTTCGAACGTCAAACCGATCTGGCACCGCGTCGCCGCCTCGGCGAGGAGCGGCGCCGACCCGAGCGAAGACACTTCTTCGTCCGCGTTCAGAATGACTTCCCAACCGAGCTGCCCGCCGAACTCGGATGCCTCCAGCGCCGTCAGCGCTTCCAGCATGACCGCGATGCCGCCCTTCATATCCGCGACACCCGGACCGTTGAGAACGCCGTCTTCGATCCACTTCAGCGCCTGAAAATGATGATCCTTCGGGAACACGGTATCCATATGCCCGGTCAGGAGCACGCGGCGATTGCCGCGCCCGGGCCTTACGATATGGAGGTTCCGACCATGCGCCAAGGCGACCCTCTCGCCCTCCTCGTTCAGCGTCTCGGCGGGTTCCGGATCGCGCATCTCCATCTCGCCGCGGCCGTCCGCGACGAGCGGCGCGAAGGCTTCGGCGAAGATATCGGCCATCTCGGCCAGACCGTCGAGATTGCGGCTACCGGTATTCAGCGCGCACCAGCTCTCGACATTCGCCAGCATAGCGTCCTTACGCGCGGCGAGCGGTTCGAGCGCGTTCGCTTCGATCGTCGACAATGTCCCCATGGCTTCGGCCTATCGTGAAGGCGGTGCGGCGTCGAGTAGGCGGCGCGCGTCCTCGCCGTCCTGCAGTATCTGGGCTTTTAGCGCATCAAGACCATCCAGCTTCCGCTCTTCGCGGATGAAGGCGATCAGTTCGACATCGATTTCATGTCCGTAGAGATCGCCTTCCCAATCGAGAAACCAGCTTTCGAGGAGCTCGACCGGCGGCTCGATCATGGGCCGGATGCCAAGATTGGCGACGCCGTTCACTATATCACCGTCCGGCAAATGGCCTCGAACGGCATAAACACCGTATTTCGGACGCAGATACGGACCCAGCCGCATATTCGCCGTTGGCGTGCCAAGTGTGCGTCCGAGTTTCGCGCCATGCTCGATCTCGCCGCGGATGGTGAAAGGCCGGGTGAGCATTCTCGCCGCTTCCCCGCAGTCTCCAGCTCTCAAGGCTTCGCGGATCCGCGTCGAGCTGATGCGTTGCCCTAACGCGCCGTTCACAGCCGCGACCGTAGCCGCATCGATGCCGCGCGCATGGCCGAGAGAGTTCAGGTCCGCCGCCGTGCCGGATGCCTTCGCGCCGAATGTGAAGTCCTCGCCCGTCACGACACCCTTCAGCTTCAGCCGCTCGGCAAGAACGTCTCGGACGAAGGCGGCGGGCGACATGGCCGCCATTTCTCGGTCGAAGGATAGAACAACGGTTCCGTCGAGGCCGTCGGCTTCGAAAAGGTCCATACGTTGCGGCACGGTCGTCAGCGACAAGGGCGGCGCATCCGGACGAAACAGCCGCACAGGATGCGGATCAAAGGTGATGACGAGAGCCGGTCCGCCCTTCGCTCGCGCTCGCGCCTTCGCCTCCCCGACGACCGCCTGGTGCCCCGCATGACATCCATCGAAATTGCCGAGTGCGGCAACGCCATTTTGCAAGGAATCAGGCAGCGGTTCTGTGCCGGTAATCCGGATCATTCGGGCAGCGTCTCTCTGAACAGTCGCACCACATTGCCGCCCATCGCCGCGCGGATCTCGGCCTCCGTGAACTCCTGATCCATCAGCGCTTGCGTCACTGCGGCCATGCCGCTGGCGTCGAAGCCGGTCGTGACGGCCCCATCGAAATCGCTGCCGAGCGCGACATGTTCGATGCCAACGAGATCGCGGACATGGCGCATCGCGCGTGCGGTCGCGGCCGGCGTTGGGCTGCACACCGCGCCGTCCCAGAAACCGATGCCAACAATACCGCCGGTGGCCGCGATGCCTCGAACTTCCGTGTCGGTCAGATTGCGGTTCACGTCGCACACCGCCTGCACGCCGCCATGAGAAGAGATGAGTGGACGCTCCGCCATGTCGATCAGTTCCGCCAGCGCCGTGTGACTCAGATGCGCGACGTCGATGGCAATACCGAGCGCCTCCATGCGCCTGACCGCTTGTCGGCCGAGCGGGGTAAGCCCGCCCTTCACCTCGCCATGCATCGACCCCGCAAGTTCGTTGTCGAAGAAGTGCGTCAGGCCCGCCGTGCGGTAGCCCGCGTCGAACAGCCGTTCGAGATTCTCGATCCGACCTTCCAGATTATGCAGCCCCTCGACGCCCAGCATCGCACCGACGCGCGTTGGGCCCTTTATGCGCCGTGCGGCCAGCAGGCCATCGAGGTCAGCCTTCGTCCTGATGATGCGCAGACCATTGGCGTCGCGCGCCGCCGCGTCGTGAAGCTTTTCCGCATGGTAGAGGGAGCGCTGCAAGAGCGAGGTCCAGGTCCGGGGCGGCTGCATCTGCGCGATGACTAGCGGCGTGATATTGTCGGTCTCACCGCTGTTGCCATCGTAATTCTGCCCACGCGGCGTCTTCGTCACCGACCCGAACACCTGTAACGCGACCCCGCCCTCGCGCAGGCGTTGAAGATCCACGTGCCCGCGATCCGAACGCTCGTTGGGATCACGCTTCCATAAGAGCGTGTCGGCATGAAGGTCGGCAACAACCAGATCGTCATGGAGCGCCCTCGCCTCCTCGGTCACCCGCCAAAGGCCGGACCCTTCGATCCGGTTCATGGACCTTTCGACGATTCCGGGCGCGAGCCACAGGAACAGTCCGACGACGAGCAACATCACGAGAAGCGCGATCAGCCACTTGCGGCCGCGCAGCGACGGTCCTGCCGTCTTTTTGGTCGCTGGCTTCGCCATCAGCAGCGCACCAACGTGACGAAGCTGAAATCCGGCTGACCGTCAGGCCCATCGCGTCGCTCGCGTCTTGTTTCCCGCCACCCGTTGCGATCGAACTCTGGAAAAAACGTGTCACCCTTAGGCGTGGCATGAATTTCCGTCAGCTTCATCACCGTCAGCGACGGCAACGCCAATTCGTAAATTTCCGCCCCGCCGATCACCATGATGGCTTCGGGTCGCGCCCGCCCGATGCTGCCTGCTTCCGCAACGGCGTCGGCAAGGTTCGAGACGACATGGGCCCCCTCATGCGTCCAATCCCCCTGCCGCGTCATGACGATGTTATGGCGTGCGGGCAGAGGTCCGTTCATCGATTCGAACGTTCGCCGCCCCATGATGCACGGTTTGCCGACAGTCAGTCGTTTGAAGTGCTTGAGATCCTCCGGAAGATGCCACGGCATCCCCCCGTCCGCGCCAATGACGCGGTTTTCGCAGACGGCGGCAACGGCGATAAGCTCGGGCCTGGTCATACCGCCACCGGCGCCTTGATGTGCGGGTGCGGGTCATATCCTTCGAGGCGGAAATCCTCGAAGCGGAAGTCCGTCAGTTCGGCCCGGTCGGCGATCGTCATCGTCGGCAGCGGGCGTGGCTCGCGCGCCAGCTGCTTGCGGGCCTGGTCCTCATGGTTCGAAT
>JBAUIQ010000339.1:0-2210 GCA_049683075.1 Pacificimonas sp. | reverse complement strand
TGAAGGCGGGTCGATGGCCGAGATCTGGTCCTATGGGCATCGCAACCCGCTCGGCATCGGTTTCGATGAGGCGGGCAATCTCTGGAAGCACGAAATGGGCCCGCGCCATGGCGACGAGCTGAACCTGATTATCCGGGGCGAAAATTACGGCTATCCGCGCGTTTCGAATGGCGATCATTATGACGGCCGCATCATCCCGGATCATAGCGCGGGCGATGGCTTCAATGCGCCGGAAGAATATTGGGTGCCGGCGATCAGCCCGGCCGGCTTCATGATCTATACCGGCGACCTGTTTCCGGCGTGGAAGGGCACTGGTATGATCGGCGGCCTCTCGTCACGTGCGATGGTGAACGTGTCGCTCGACGGCGCGAACGCCGAGGAGATCGCGCGCTACGATATGGGACAGCGCATTCGCGAGATCGAACAAGGCCCGGACGGCAGCGTTTATGTTCTTGAGGATGGCGAAGCCGCTCGCCTGCTCCGTTTGACGCCAGCAGGCTAGCCCTTTCGGAACGGCGTCATCGTCTGCAGGGCGGCGACGTCGCGGGCGATGACGGCGCGTTCTTGTTCGAGATAATCGGCGATGGCGGTCCGTAGGCCCGGATCGGCGATCCAGTGGGCGCTGTGCGTCGTCACGGGTTCATAGCCGCGCGCCAGTTTGTGATGGCCCTGCGCGCCTGCCTCGACACGGGACAAGCCGCGCGCGATGGCCCAGTCGATTGCCTGATAATAACAAAGCTCGAAATGGAGGAACGGCACGTCGACGCGCGCGCCCCAATAGCGGCCATAGAGGCAATCGGTTCCGACGAAGTTGAGGGCGGCTGCGATATTGCGCCCTTCGTGCCGCGCCAGCATCAGGACCACGCGATCGCCGAGCCGTTCCGTCACCAGCGGGAAGAAGGCGCGGGTCAGATAGGGCGAGCCCCATTTGCGCGCGCCGGTGTCCTGATAGAAGAGCCAGAAATCGTCCCAGTCGGCCTCGGTGATTTCGTCACCTACGAGGTGGACGATCTCGATGCCCGTCTCCGCAACCTCGCGCCGTTCGCGGCGAATGGCCTTTCGCTTCCGCGACGACAGAGCGGCGAGAAAATCGTCGAAGCTGTTGTAACCGCGATTGAACCAATGGAATTGCTCGCCATCGCGGATCAGCCAGCCCGCGTCACGAAAGGCGGCAAGCTGGTCGGCCTCGATGAAGGTCGCGTGCGCGCTGGAGAGGCCGTGCTGGCGGCAGATGGCCTCGGCGCCGCGCACCAACCAGCCCGCCGTCTCCTCGTCCTGCGCGAGAAGGCGCGGGCCGTTGGCGGGGGTGAACGGAAAGCTGAGCTGCAGCTTCGGATAATAACGGCCACCCGCATGCTCGAAGGCGTCGGCCCAGCCCTGGTCGAACACGAACTCGCCGCGGCTGTGCGATTTGACATAGCCAGGCAGGATGCCGCGCGGGGGCGCGTCCTCGGCATTGCGGACGGTCAGATGCGCAGGCTGCCAGCCCGTTGCGGCAACGGCACTGTTCGAATCTTCGAGGGCGCTGACGAAGCCATGCAGCGCGAAGGGCGACGTGTCTCCCGCGCAGGCGTTCCAGTCTTCGGGCTCGATCTGGTCTACGCCGGTGGCAAGCTGAAGAATGGGGTCCGACATCGGGCCTAGTGTAGTCGCCCTTGGCGCACCCGGAAAAGCGTCAGGACGCCGCCCCGGAAGAATATTTTCTCGCCGCGTCACCTTCGACGATCATCTGGTCCGCATTGTCATTAGCGCGCGCCGTGTCGGCATCGCTGCGCACCGTCCACGTGTAAACCCGCCGCCCTGGCTTGCGATAAGTCTTCGCCAGGCGACTGGGCAAAGACCGAACGTCATAAGCGAGGAATTTCGGACGGGCTTGCTGCGTCGCGAGAAGGCGTGCGGGACCGCTCGCCCGCCAGCGCTCGCCGACGGCATCCAATTCCTCGGAAATAACGAGGCCGTTCAGCATCGTCGGAAAATGATCATGGAACCAGCGCGACACGGTCGGGTGGAAGGACATAATACCGACCGGGCCGACATAGCCCTCCAGCGCGCGCCGCACTGCAAGAGCCAATGCCAATGGGGAGTTGTCGCCGCACTTGGCTTCGATCAGCAGCGGTGTCCGCCCGCCGATATGGTGAAGAGCGTTCTGCAGCGTCTGGATCGTCTCATCGGATCCCTTCAGCTTGATCCGCTGGAGTTCGATGGCGCTG
>JBAUIQ010000338.1:0-7586 GCA_049683075.1 Pacificimonas sp. | reverse complement strand
TGATAGCGCAGCAAATTGATGATTGCGTTTTCCCGCTCGCGCGGCGCGGCCACCAACGCGCGATATTCGATGTCGGCGTGCTGCGCCCGCTCCTCCTTCGTGGAAACCCGCACGGCGTCCCGCTGATAGCGTTTGGCGAGCTTCGCAATCGGGGCGGCGACGGTCGCGGAGAATAGAAGGGTTCGCCGGGTCGGCGGTGTCGCGTTAAGGATGAACTCCAGTTCCTCGCGAAAACCGAGGTCGAGCATCTCGTCGGCCTCATCGAGAACGACCACGCCCAGCCCGCCCGTATCGAGCGCCTGCCGCGTGATGTGATCGCGCAGGCGCCCCGGCGTGCCCACGACGATGTGCACGCCCTGGTTCAGCTGTCGCCGCTCCGCGCGCGGGTCCATGCCGCCGACGCATGACGCGATCACCGCGCCGGTGTCTGCGTAGAGCCAGTCGAGTTCGCGCTTCACCTGCAGGGCCAGTTCGCGCGTCGGGGCGATGACGAGCGCCAGCGGCTGCTCGGCGGGGCCGAACCGTTCGCTACCGTCAAGCAGCGCGGGGGCCATGGCGATGCCGAAGGCGACTGTCTTGCCTGACCCCGTCTGTGCGGAAACGAGAAGGTCGGCGGACCTATGTTCGGGTTGCAGCACGGCGCTTTGCACCGACGTCAGCTCTTGATAGCCGCGCTGGGTAAGCGCCCGCGCCAAGGGAGGGGCGACGTCCGTCGGATCAGTCATCAATCAAACTTCCATGGAAAACGCAGCGTTCCAGCGCAGGGCAACGGATGGCGACCCTGCCGATCGAATGAAAACGCGCTCGTCGAGTTTACCTAGGGCGCGACCGCTGTTTTTCCTAGTCCGTGCGGTGGAGACGAGCGGAATCGCAGGTTTATTCGAACTCCAGAATGACGTCGTCCACCGCGAGGCTCTGGCCCTCTTCGGCGCGGATGGCGGCGACGGTGCCTGCCTTTTCGGCGCGAAGGATATTTTCCATCTTCATGGCCTCGACCATGGCGAGCGGCTGGCCCGCTTCGACGCTGGCACCTTCCTCGACCATGATCGACATGACGAGGCCGGGCATGGGGCAGAGGAGGAATTTGGAAAGGTCAGGCGGGATCTTCTCGATCATGTGCGCGGAGAGGTCATGCGCGCGCGGCGTCAGGACGCGAACCTCGTGGCGGCTGCCTGCGATGCCAAGGCGGTAACCGACACCGAGGCGTTCGACCTCGATGGCAATGGGATCGTCGCCCAGAGTCCCGATGAGGACCGGATCGCCGGGCAGCCAGGCCGTCGTCAGGCCATGAGTCTCGTCGTCAACCTCGACGTCCCATTGCGGTTCGTCGCCCGTCAGCGTGACTGCAGTGCCCTCGCCGTCCACAACGACCACCCAGTCGTCGCCGAAACGTGGCCCGCCGTTCAACTGGCCCGAAATGCCCGCCGCGCGGGCCGTTTCACGGGAATGCATGACGGCGGCGGCGGCGATGAGTGCCGTGCGTTGGTCGGCCGTCAGCGGCGCACCCTCGAAACCGTCCGGATATTCCTCCGCGATGAAGCCTGTCGTGATGTCGCCGGAGCGGAAACGCGGGTGCTGCATGACGGCGGCGAGAAAATCGATATTGTGGCCGATGCCGCGCACGAGATAGCGGCCGAGCGCGTCCAATTGCCGGTCGATCGCCTCTTCGCGCGTCTCGCCATAAGTCACGAGCTTCGCGATCATAGGGTCGTAATACATCGAGATTTCGCTGCCCTCGACGACGCCCGTGTCGACGCGAACTTGCGTTTGCACCTCTTCGGGCGGGCGGTAATGCGTCAGGCGGCCGATGGAGGGCAGGAAACCGCGATAGGGATCCTCGGCATAGATGCGGGATTCCATCGCCCAGCCGGTGAGAGTGACATCTTCCTGCGTCAGCGACAGTTCCTCGCCCGCCGCGACGCGGATCATCTGCTCGACGAGGTCGAGATCGGTGATCAGCTCGGTCACCGGATGCTCGACCTGCAGCCGCGTGTTCATTTCGAGGAAGTAGAAGCTGCGGTCCGCGCCCGCGATGAATTCGACCGTGCCAGCGCTGGTATAGCCGACGGCCTTGGCGAGTTCGACCGCCTGCTCGCCCATCGCTTTTCGCATGTCCGGCGTCACGAAGGGCGATGGCGCCTCCTCGATGACCTTCTGGTGGCGGCGCTGGATCGAGCATTCGCGCTCACCGAGGTAGATGCAGTTGCCATGGGCATCGCCGAGCACCTGGATTTCGATATGGCGCGGCTGTTCGACGAACTTCTCGATGAAGACCCGGTCGTCGCCGAAGCTGGCGAGGCCCTCGGACTTGGTTGCCGGGAAGCCTTCACGAACCTCCTTCTCGGAATAGGCGAGGCGCATGCCCTTGCCGCCGCCGCCGGCGCTCGCCTTCATCATCACGGGATAGCCGATCTCCTCGGCAATTTTCACCGCATGGTCGGTGTCCTCGATTTCGCCGACGAAGCCCGGCACGACGGAAACGCCCGCTTCGCGCGCCAGCTTCTTCGATTCAATCTTGTCGCCCATCGCCGCAATGGCGTTCGGCGGCGGCCCGATGAAGGTGATCCCAGCGTCCGCCAGCGCCTTCGGAAAGCTCGCGCGCTCCGAAAGGAACCCATAACCCGGATGCACCGCGTCGGCGCCCGTCTCCTTGCAGGCGGCGATGATTTTGTCGGCCAGAAGATAGCTTTCGCCGGCGGGCGGCGGCCCCAGATGCACCGCCTCGTCGGCCATCCGCACATGCAGCGCGGCGGCGTCGGCGTCCGAATAGACCGCCACCGTCTCGATCCCCATGGCGCGGGCGGTCTTGATGACCCGGCAGGCAATCTCGCCGCGATTGGCGATGAGGATCTTCTTCAGCATTCGACGAGGCCCCTGACTGGTTTACCTCAGGCTCTTAGCGAACCGCTAAGCCCAACGTCACCTATTGCGACGAAGGGGGACCAGGAGAAGGTTCCGTTTACAGACCGAGTAAGGCCATCATCTTCGTGAAGCCGCAAAAGCTTTTGGATGACGTACGAACATTTGATCGAATGCGTCGTCCGCGACGCCCTGCATATCATGTTGGACGCTCCCCAAACCTGGCGTCTCGTTCGCCTCCACCAGCATGGGTCCGTCATCGGTATAGGCAACGTCCCAACCGATAATGCTGAGGCCTGGCATGGCGAGGGCCGCGCGCGTCACCAGTTCAACGCTCCGATTCCAATCCTTTAACCGGAGACCTGCGAGGCGTTTTTCCGTTTCCGGATATGTCGAGATTTCTGTCCGCCGTATGCCGGCACCGGTGACGCCTGTCGTCAGCCGACCTGTTTCGGTGTCGATCGGGGCATACAGGTTTCCGAACTCACCTCCCTGAAAATTGTCGACCATGGATTTTCCGACCGGCACACGAAGGATGGCGCGGTGCACGCGTATTTCATCGCCGTAGTTGAGCGTGAGCAGCCGCGCGGTCGCAAGGCGGTCGCCGATAATCTCTGCGATCTCCGAAGATGGCTTCAGGCTCGGCTGCACCACGACCGCTCCGGAATTCCTTTCGGTCGGGTACGTTGCGGCTGCGAAATCCTTCCGTGGGATCGTTTCACCGTTGCCAAGCACGATCAAGTCGTCGGCTGACAAAGACTTGATAAGGGCCGTGCGCACACCGCCACCGCCGACGGCGGGTTTGGCGAACAAAGGATATGGTGCGTCTCCCAGCCAAGCGGCGAATTCGCTGGCACTTCGCAGTCTGGGAATATCACCATGCCACCTCGTGGGATGTAGCACCACATGGATCGTCGGCACCGGCAAGCCAAGACCGCGCGCAAACGCATCGAAGAGCAGCTTGTCGAAACCGAGAGCCCGCCATCGGACATCGTCCAGGCTGAACGTCGCATCGTCCGCCCACGGACCGAGAAATCGCCTCTTCTCTTCCCAGGGAATATCTGTGCGGAAAAGATTATACTCGAGATATCGGCTCGGCCCCAGTTTTCCCCGGGACATCCGAAGACGCGCCATCTCCAAAAGCTGTGCGGCATAACCTCGGGACGTCGCTGCTCGCACGGCGTGCATTTCCTTCAAAATATCACGAAGGCCTAGAGATTTGGACATGCACCCCTTTCTGGACGCTCAGGCGAAAACCATTTTTTGGCGAAAGAATGTTAAGGGGAGTTCGAGCGGAAACGGGATGCGAAAAGATGCTAGGAATTATCGGCGGGATGGGTCCGCTCGCAACTGCCGCCTTCTATCGTCGTCTGATCATATTGTCAGGCGACCGGCTGGAGGCCGAACATATTCCCATCATCATCATCGGTGACCCGCGCGTTCCCTCCCGGCCAGCCGCGCTGCGCGCTGGATCGATGGCGGCCAGAGATGCGGTTCGCGACGGTCTTCTTAAAAGCGTTTTGCGGGCCGAACGGGCTGGCGCTCGCCTTTTGATCATGCCCT
Source organism: Pacificimonas sp. (assembly GCA_049683075.1). Lineage (GTDB taxonomy): Bacteria > Pseudomonadota > Alphaproteobacteria > Sphingomonadales > Sphingomonadaceae > Pacificimonas. The sequence goes on along the minus strand of JBAUIQ010000338.1, from coordinate 3,164 downwards.
GCAATACGGCGCACGCATGGGCGGGCGACATCGCCGCGGCGGCGACGGTGCCATTCCTGTCGATGATTACCGCGGTCGTCGACGAACTGGCGCGAACGACCGAGCGCATGACGCGGATCGGGATGTTGGGAACATCGGGCACCGTAGATGCTGAAGTATATGACCCCCAACTCGCCGCCGTCGGCCGCCTCGTCGTCAAGCCCACCGAGGGAGAACAGGCGTTGGTCGACAGCGCCATTTCATCATTCAAGCGAGGCGACATGGCGGCGGGGACCCGCTTCCGCGATGCGGCGATACGGGGTCTAGCCGACCGCGCCGACGCCATCGTTCTCGCCTGTACCGAATTGTCGATGACGCCCCTTCCCTCGACGCCGGTGACCGTGATCGACAGTGCCGATTGCCTCGCCCGTGCGGCCATCCTGAAGGTCGATGAGCTCGCGGAGCAACCGCTATGCTAAGCACCATCCGAGAAATCCGCAGCGAAGCGCACGACGTCTATGGGGGCCGCGGCGGTGAAATCATAGCGAAAGCGCTTTGGGCGCGGGCGCGGCATGGCTTCGCGCTGCAGGACAGCTTCATCTACAACCTGCCGAACCGGCCGCTGTCGACCTGGGCGGACTATGTTCCCTATTGGCGCGACTGGTATGATGCGCTGCAAGTCATCAACCAGTGGCCCGACGGCGGCAGGCTGAACCGGGATAAGGTCGCGCAGACGGCGCTGATGCGCGACGGCGGCGTTCCGATGATACCGGAGATTGCGATCCTTTGGCGCGACCCGAAATGGGGCCATACGGGCGAGGCGCTGTCCGAGCTCGACAGTGTGACCGACGTCTTCGAACGGCTCAGCCCCGGAAAATATATCGTCAAGGAAGTCGACTCCGGCGGTGGACGCGGGACATTCAGCCTTACCGTCAACGAAGACGGTGACCTGTCCTTCGACGACGAAACCTTCGCTGCGCGCGGGCTTGCCGAGCGCCTGAGAACGTCCCAGCTGGGCAAGGGCTGGCTGCTGCAGCCGCGGCTCGTCACGCACCCTGCGCTCGATCCGATGGGCGGCGATAATGGACTGACGACCATCCGGATAAATACGGTCCTGACGCCAGATGGTCCGGACCTGCTCGTAGCGGCGATGAAGTTGCTGTCGAAACCAGGTCTCGTCGACACGTTCGCGGGCGGAATGACGGGAAACATGCTCGCGCATATCGATCCGGCGACCGGACGGCTGACGAGTTGTTACGGGCGGCGACCCGGCCATCGCTGGCTTCTTGAAAATATGGCGCAGCATCCGACAACCGGCGCGCCTACGATCGGGCATCAGGTGCCGTTCTTCGCCGAGGCGCTCGCTGCCGCGCTGAAGGCCGCACCGCTCTGGCCGACACTGCGTATGGCGGCGTTCGACGTTGCCGTGACAGCGGGCGGCGTCAGCGTCGTTGAAGTGAATCACAATTGGGAAACCTCACTGCCTCAGCTGATGCTGGGCGAGGGGTTGCGCCGGGCGCTCGCGCCGTGGCGGGGGCGGCTTCTCGGCGCCGATGCCAATGCCGCAATGGCGAAGGCGTTGGGTGGCTAGGCGCTTTCGCCTGCCAGCCATTCCTCCAGCCATTTGATCGAATAGTCGCCGTTCACGAAGTCCGGTTCCTCGATCAGGTCGCGGTGCAGCGGGATCGTCGTCTTCGGCCCCTCGATGACATATTCTTCCAGCGCACGGCGCAGGCGCATCAGGCAGTCGTTGCGGTTCTCGCCATAGACGATCAGCTTCGAGATCAGGCTGTCGTAATAAGGCGGGATGGCATAGCCCTGATAGAGCGCGCTGTCGGCGCGGACGTGCAGGCCGCCCGGCGCGTGATAGCTGGTGATCTTGCCGGGCGACGGCGCGAAGGTCTTCGGGTCCTCCGCGTTAATGCGGCACTCGATGGCATGGCCGCGAAATTCGACCTGATTTTGCATCACACTCAGGGGAAGTCCGGCGGCGACGCGGATCTGTTCACGCACCAGATCGAGCCCCGTGATCGCTTCGGTCACCGGATGTTCGACCTGCAGCCGCGTATTCATCTCGATGAAATAAAATTTGCCGTCCTCGTAGAGGAACTCGACCGTCCCCGCGCCGCGATAGTGAAGGTCGGCGATTGCCTGGCGACAGGTTTCGCCCATTTGCGCTCGCTGGTCCGCATTGAGGGCGGGCGACGGCGCCTCTTCCAAAACCTTCTGATGGCGGCGCTGCAGCGAGCAGTCGCGCTCACCCAAATGGATCGCACCGCCCTTACCGTCGCCGAACACCTGAAACTCGATGTGGCGCGGGTTGCCGAGATATTTCTCGATATAGACGGTGTCGTCACCGAAGGCGGCCTTCGCCTCCTGCCCCGCCGCCTTCAGCGAACTGGCGAGGTCTTCCGGGCGTTCGACGACCTTCATGCCGCGCCCACCGCCGCCAGAGGCCGCCTTCACCAGCACGGGATAGCCGATTTCGAAGGCGATGGTTTCCGCCTCGGAGAGATCCGTAATCGCGCCTTCGGACCCCGGCACGAGCGGCAGGCCGACCGCGCCCGCCGTGCGCTTCGCCTCGACCTTGTCGCCCATGGTGCGAATATGATCCGCCGTCGGGCCGACGAAAGCGATGTCATGCGCCTCGACGATCTCCGCGAACTTGGCGTTCTCGGAAAGAAAGCCATAGCCCGGATGGATGGCGTCGGCACCGGAAATTTCAGCCGCGCTGATGATGGCGGCGATGTTCAGATAGCTGTCGGTCGCCGATGGCGGGCCGATGCAGACGCTCTCGTCAGCCAGCCGCACATGCATGGCGTCGGCGTCGGCGGTCGAGTGCACGGCGACGGTGCGGATGCCCATCTCGTGACAGGCGCGGTGCACGCGAAGGGCGATCTCGCCGCGATTGGCGATGAGGAGCTTTTCGAACATATCGATTATTCGACGATGGCCAGAACCTCGTCGAACTCGACGGGGGACTCATTCTCGACGCACAGCTTGGAAACTTTACCGGCCTTGGGCGCGGTGATCGGGTTCATCACCTTCATCGCCTCGACGATGAGCAGCGTATCGCCCGCGTTCACCTCGTCGCCCTCCTTGACGAAGTTCGCCGCGCCGGGTTCTGGCGACAGGTAGACCGTGCCGACCATGGGCGACTTCACCGCGCCGGGATGGGATTTGAG
>JBAUIQ010000337.1:0-4095 GCA_049683075.1 Pacificimonas sp. | reverse complement strand
GGACGGGCAGGATGACGAGGATCACACCGCCATAGCTTAGCTTCTGTAGGAGATTATACTTTTCGGTCCCAGAATGAATGAAATTCAGCTTCAAATGGTCTTTGATATCTGCCCAAATCGCTTTTGGTGTCAGCTGCCATTTGCGCGGCACGAGATCACGCTGGATGTGCCGATTGAAAAGGCTCCAGATGAAGTAAAGCAGACCGGCGACGCCGAAGATCCACGCGCCGAGGAAATGATAGCGGCGGCCTTCAGACAGGCTGTAGTCGGCAGGAATCGTGATCCAGTGTGGGAAAGCGCGCGTCCGGACTTCGTCGTCCTTCTCGAAAACACCAAGGACGCCAGTCGTTTCGAATTCGATGCCGCCGAGGTTGACGAAGCCTTCGGGACCGTTCGGGCCTTCGCGGTCGTCGATGACCAGCCAGGCCGGATCGAAATTTGCGCCATATTGCCCCCAGTAGAGCCGGGGATGCGCATTGAAGATAGTCGCGCCCGACCCGATCAGGATGAAAACGGCGACGACGTTGGTCCAGTGCCAAAGCCGCGTCGACAATCGGTGCCGCTTGACGAGCGGCCCCTTCTTCGTCGTTAGCGGTGCTTCGGGCGCGGTATCACGCGCCAGGTCCTCATCGGCTACAACCGTGGCCATTTTCAATCCCCTCCTTCGTACGTCCCACCGTACGCCCCACGGACAGGCTAAGGTTACAGATGGCGGAAGACAAATATTTGTTGAATGGCCCCGGACGCGGGCAGGGTCCGCTTGCGGGAATCCGTGTGCTCGATCTCACGTCCGTCCTCATGGGCCCCTATGCGACGCAGATCATGGGCGACCTCGGCGCCGATGTGATCAAGGTTGAGGGGCCGACGGGCGACACGACACGTCATTTGCCGCCGGGGCCAGAGGACGGACGCGGCGCGATGTTCATGAACGTCAATCGCGGCAAGCGAAGCCTCGCGCTCGACCTGAAGCAGGAGGTCGCCCGAGCTGCACTTCTGAAGCTCGCGGAAACGGCGGATGTCTTTGTCCATTCCATGCGTCCGGGGGCGATCCGACGGCTTGGCCTCGACTATGCAGCACTGAAGGCGGCCAATCCCGACATCATCTACGCAAATTTGTGGGGCTTCGGACAGAAAGGACCGCTCGCCGATAAGCCCGCCTATGACGACATAGTCCAGGCGCGTGCAGGGATTGCGGAGCTGCAGGGGCGACAGTCGGGCGGCGGGCCGCGCTATCTCGCGCATGTTGTCGCCGACAAGGTAACGGGAATCACCGCCGTTTACGCCATCATCGCCGCGCTATTCGGCCGCGAACGCACGGGGAAAGGGCAGGAGGTCGAGGTGCCGATGTTCGAGACGCTGACCAGCTTCACGATGGTCGAGCATCTGACGGGCGCGCTGTTCGATCCACCGATGGGGCCAACAGGTTATGTGCGTCTGCTGTCGCCCGATCGACGGCCCTATCGCACGAAGGACGGGCACATCGCCGTCATGGTCTATACCGACCGGCAGTGGGCGAGCTTCTTTGACGCCGTTGGAAACCCCGATTGGTCGACGAAGCCTTGTTTCGCCAGCCTGTCCTCGCGCACCAAAAATATCGACGAGGTCCTCGGGCATCTGGCGGAAACATTGCTGACCCGGACGACGGCCGAATGGCTGGCGCTATTCGAAACCGCGCAGCTACCCTCCGGTCCGGTGTCGAGCGTCGACGATCTGTTCGAGGACGAACATCTGAAGGCGGTCGGCTACTGGCATGAGCAGGACACGCCCGACGGTCGCATCCGCGCGCCTGGCGTGCCGACCGGCTTTTCCGAGACGCCGGGCGCCGTGGGCGAGCCCGGCCCGCGGCTTGGCGATCATGGCAGCGACATCTTACGGGCCGCTGGCATGGACAATGCCGAGATCGCCGCGCTCGTCAAAAGCGGCGCGCTGATCACGCCGGAAGGCTGATGCCAAAGATCGACCCGTTTCTCGTCGCGCTGTTCGCGGCGATCGGCGTTGCAAGTCTGATCCCAGCCCGCGGCGCGGGCGCTGATATCGTCGATGTCCTGTCGTTAGCGCTAATCGTCCTGATGTTTTTCTTCCATGGTCTGAAACTTGAGCGCGGCGCCATCGTCGCGGCGTTGAGGGGCTGGCGCTTTCAAATGGCCGTTCTCGCGATGACGTTCGTCCTGTTCCCGTTGCTCGGGCTCGGCGCGGAGGCCATCGCGCGGCCAATGATCGGCGCGGGTATTGCGAGCGGCCTTCTTTTCCTGACGCTCGTGCCGTCGACCGTGCAGTCCTCGGTGGCGTTCACGGGCGCGGCAGGCGGAAACGTCGCGCCCGCCGTCACGGCGGCGGCAGCGTCGAATATGCTAGGGACGGTTCTGACGCCGCTTCTGGCAGGCCTTCTCGTTGCGGGGGCCGGGGCAAGCGCTGGCGGCAGCTTCGATGCCATCGGCAAGGTGATGGCCGTGTTGCTTTTGCCTTTCGCTCTCGGCCATCTGTCGCGGCGCTGGTTTTCGGCCTGGGCGGCGCGCAATCGCAAGCTGATGGGCCTTGCCGACAAAAACGCGATCACCTTGATCGTCTACAGCGCCTTCAGTGCGGCGGTCGTCGGCGGCATCTGGCAGCAGCTCGGTGTCGGCGACCTGGTCATTCTCACGGCGCTCGCGGCGCTGCTACTCGCAGGCGTAACTGGTCTGGTCATTCTCATTTCACGCCAGCTCCACATCGCGAGTGGCGACCGCCCCGCCTTTCTGTTCTGCGGGACGCAAAAGTCCTTGGTCGCCGGCGTTGCGATGGCCAGCCTTCTGTTCCCGTCGGCGCAGGCGGGCTTGATTGTCTTGCCCCTGATGATCTTTCACCAGTTGCAGCTTGTCCTGGCGGCGATCCTTGCTGCACGCTGGCGCGTTTAGGCCGCTTTCTTCCGCCCCAGCGTCTCCCGGACATCCGCCGCGATTTCGTAACTCCGGATACGCTTGTCGATGTCGTGCACGCTGCCTGCCACGATCAATTCGTCCGCGCCTGTTTCGGCAATGAACGCGCTCGCGGCTGCCCGGACGGTATCGGGGCCGCCGATGGCGCTGGCCGATAGGACCCCCGCCAGCCGCGCGCGCGCCTCGGGCGGCAACGCCTTGTCATAGCCCTCGACCGGCCGCGGCAGCTTGCCGGGCATTCCACGACTCAGATTGACGAATGCCTGCAATAGTGAGGTCGCCAAATATTGCGCCTCTTCGTCCGTGTCCGCCGCGATAACATTGAAACCGAGCATGACGTGCGGGCGGGCTAGCTGCTCGGACGGCTGGAACCGCTCCCGATAAATCTGGATGGCCTGCATCATCGCCTGCGGGGCGAAATGGCTGGCAAAGGCATAGGGCAGGCCGAAATGCGCCGCGACCTGCGCGCCGTAGAGGCTGGAACCGAGAATCCACAGCGGCACGTTCGCGTCCGTTCCCGGCACGGCCTGCACCTGAGCCGTGCCTGCGAAATAGCTTTGCAGCTCGGCGATATCGTTCGGAAAGCGTTCGGCGGCCGCATGCAGATCGCGCTTCATCGCCTGCGCGACGATACCGTCCGAACCGGGCGCGCGGCCAAGCCCGAGATCGATCCGACCCGGGTAGAGCGCATCAAGCGTACCGAACTGCTCCGCGATCAACAGCGGCGCATGATTGGGCAGCATGATGCCGCCCGCACCGACCCGGATGGTCGAAGTCGCCGCCGCGACATGGCCGATGACGACCGACGTCGCCGCACTCGCAATCCCGTCCATGCCGTGATGTTCGGCGAGCCAATAGCGGTTGTAGCCGAGGCGCTCGCCGACCTGCGCCAGCCGTGCGCTGTTCGCCAGTGACTCTGCCACGCTACCGCCTTCGACGACGGGCGACAGGTCGAGTATCGAAAAGGGAATCACAGCACGTCCTCCATTTGATAGCGGCCGGATCCACGCCCACTCAGCCATAGCGCCGCGCGCACGGCCCCGCGTGCGAAGATCTGGCGCGATTCGGCGCGATGGCCAAGCTCCAGCCGCTCGCCTTCGGCGGCGAGAATGACCATATGGTCGCCCGCGACCGATCCGCCACGCAGGGCCGCCATGCCGATGTCGCCCTCGCGGCGCTT
>JBAUIQ010000336.1:0-1764 GCA_049683075.1 Pacificimonas sp. | reverse complement strand
ATCCAGAGCAGCACTCGGTTACTCTGGATTGCTTCGCTTCGCTCGCAATGACGGTGGTTATTTGGCTTTCGCAGCCGTCTTTTTTTTCGCCGGAGCCCTTTTCTTCGCGGCAGGCTTTTTCGCCGCCGCCTTCTTCTTCGGCGCGGCTTTCTTGCGTTTCTTCTTGGCCGGCCCCTTGGCGGCGCGGGCGTCGATTAGCTCGATGGCCTGCGCCTCCGTCACGTCTTCTGGCTTCATGTCCTTCGGGATCGTCGCATTGGTCGTGCCGTCGGTGACATAGGGGCCGTAGCGTCCCGGCAGCACGCGCATTTCGCCGCCGCTGGTCGGGTGTTCCTTGAAGGTCTTGATCGGCTCCGCCTTCGCCCGCGCGCCGCCCTTCCGATTGGCGGCCTCGGCCAGCAGCGTCACCGCCGCATTCATGCCGGTTTCGAACACATCGCGGGTGGTGGTCAGCTTGGCATATTTGCCATCATGTCGGAGGTAAGGCCCGTAACGCCCTATCGCGGCTTCGATTTCCTTGCCGCTTTCCGGGTGCGCGCCGACGATGCGCGGCAGGTCGATCAGCTTGATCGCCCATTCCAGATCGAAGTCGTCGAGATCCTTGGGGATGCTGGCGCGCTTCGCTTCCTTGCCCGCGCCCATCTGGACATAGGGGCCGAAGCGACCGGATTTGCGCTCGATTTCGAGGCCGGTTTCGGGGTGCGTGCCCATCACCGCATCCTCGACCGCGTCGTCGCCTTCGCCGCCCGGCTGCGCAAAGCGGCGGGTGAATTTGCATTCGGGGTAATTCGCGCACGCGATGAACGCGCCGAACTTGCCGCCGCGCAAGGAGAGTTTGCCGCCCTCGCGCCCTTCCTTGTCGCACAGCGGACAGAAGCGCGCGTCCTTGCCGTCGGCGCGTTCGGGGAAGAGATAGTCCGACAGGTAGCCATCCAGCACCTCGGTGACTTCGGACGGCATCTTGTCCATCACCTCGTCCGCCTTGGGCTTGAAATCGCGCCAGAACTTGGCGAGCAGCACCTTGTATTCCTCGCGCCCGTCGGAGACGACGTCCAGCTCGTCCTCCATCCCGGCGGTGAAATCGTAGGCGACATAAGTGGCGAAGAAGCGTTCCAGAAACGCTGTCAGCAACCGGCCCGATTCCTCTGCAAAGAAACGGTTTTTCTCCATCCGCACATAGTCTCGGTCGCGCACGGTCTGGATGGTGGAGGCGTAAGTCGAGGGCCGCCCGATGCCCAGTTCTTCCATCCGTTTCACCAGCGATGCTTCGGAAAAGCGCGGCGGCGGCTGGGTGAAGTGCTGGTTCGCCTCGACCGCCTTTTTGGCAGGGCTGTCACCCTTGGCGATGACCGGGAGCATGCCGTCGTCGTCGTCCGCCTCGTCGTCGAACCCTTCCTGATACACCGCCAGGAAACCGGGGACTTTGACCACCTGCCCGCTGGCGCGCAGCTCGTGCTGGCCGGTCGCATCGTTGAGCGTCACGGTGGTACGCTCCATCTGCGCCGCCGCCATCTGGCTCGCCATCGCGCGCTTGTAGATCAGCGCATACAGCTTGGCCTCGTCGCCCGAACCGGCACGATCGTTCATGAAGCTGGTCGGGCGGATCGCCTCGTGCGCTTCCTGCGCGTTCTTCGCCTTGGTCGCATACTGGCGCGGCTTTTCGGGGCGGTATTTGGTATCGTAGCGGCTTTCGATCGCGCTACGACAGGCGGCGATGGCGCTGCCGTCCATCTGCACGCCGTCGGTCCGCATATAGGTGATGAG
>JBAUIQ010000335.1:0-3608 GCA_049683075.1 Pacificimonas sp. | reverse complement strand
CGGTCGAGCATTTCGACAATGGTCACGTCCGCGCCCATATCGTTGTAGAAGCTGGCAAACTCGACCCCGATCGCGCCCGATCCGATGACCAGCAGCTTTGTCGGCATTTCCTTCGGCGTCATGGCATGGCGATAGGTCCAGACCCGCTCCCCGTCCGCCTTCAGATGCGGCAGCTCCCGCGCCCGCGCCCCCGTCGCGACGATGATGTGCTTCGCCGACAGCGTCTTGTCGCCGACGGTGACCTTGCCCTTCCCCGCCAGCTTCCCCTCGCCGTCGATGACGTCGATCTTGTTCTTCTTCATCAGATGCTTGACGCCCGAGTTCAGCTGACCCGCCACTCCGCGCGACCGCTCAATCACGGCCGACAGATCCGCCGACACATCCTTGGCCGCGAGCCCATAATCGCCCGCATTGTCCATCATGTGCTTCACCTCCGAAGAGCGCAGCAACGCCTTCGTCGGAATGCACCCCCAGTTGAGACAAATCCCGCCAAGCTTCTCCCGCTCGACAATGGCCGTCTTCAGCCCAAGTTGCGCCGCACGGATGGCAGCGACGTAGCCACCGGGACCGGAACCGAGGACAAGGAGATCGTAGGTATCAGGCACCACTTGATCCTTTACGCAAATCTGAAAAATTTAGCCCGCACCAGACAATAGCAACGATCAGTCCTGGTCCCATTCCTAACATCGCAATGGTTGGGAGACCGAAAAAGCTCTCATCCGTAGACAGAATATGCCCTCCGCTGAGCAGCACGACGCAAAGGATCGCTACGACGGGACCTGCGCATGCTCCTACCAGTATAAGAAAGCCGACGCTCATTGCAGCCGACCATGCCTTTGTTGATACCCACGCGGCTAACGGAAGGCCGAACAATATCAAACCTAAGAGCGTCAAAGAAACAGCGAAGCTGAGATCCACAAAGGAAAACGAATACTCGGTGAGGGCGGCCGGACCTCTCAGCACGCCGCTCGTTAGCCACAGCCAAATCGGAGAAGCGATGAAGCTTGGCACAAGAAGCCTTTGTAGCCAGTTCATGTTTACCGGAGTCCGATCGTTCAAATGCCAGTCATGCCAGCATTCCCATCGGCGCTTCCACTAGCCGCTGGAATGCCGCCATAAGCTGCGCGCCCGTCGCGCCGTCGATGGCGCGATGGTCGAAACTGCCGGTGGCGCTCATGATGGTGGCAATGGACACAGCATTGTCGACGACATGAGGGCGGCGTTCGCCCGCACCAACGGCGAGGATCATGGCCTGGGGTGGGTTGATGACGGCATCGAACTGTTTGATGCCGAACATGCCGAGGTTGGAGAGGCTGGCCGTGCCGCCCTGGAACTCCTCGGGCTTCAATTTGCCCTCGCGGGCGCGGGCGGCGAGGTCCTTCATCTCATTGCCGATGGAGGACAGGCGCTTTTCCGCGGCGTCACGAATGATCGGTGTAATGAGGCCGCCGTCGATGGCGACCGCGACGGACACATCGACCCGGCTGTAGCGAATGAGGTTGTCGCCCGCGAACTGGACGTTGGCGTCCGGCACTTCGGTCAGCGCGACGGCCAGCGCCTTCACGAGGAAGTCGTTGACCGACAGCTTGACACCCTTCTCCTCCAGCCCGGCGTTCAGCTCTTTTCGCAGTGACAGCAGCGCGTCGAGATTGCAGTCGAGCGTCAGGTAGAAGTGCGGGACCGTCTGCTTGCTCTCGGTCAGGCGCTTCGCCGTGATCTTGCGAACGTTCGACAGCTTCTCGACCTCATGCGGCGCATCCGCACCCGCTACGGTCTGAACGGCCGCAGACGCGGGCGCAGCGGCGGACGGCTGCGTCGACGCGGCCTCCGATTTCGCCGCGGCGCTCGCCTTCGCCTCCACCACGTCGTCCTTGACGATCCGCCCCTTCGGCCCGCTCCCTTTGATCGCGGACAGATCGAGACCCTTCGCCTCGGCAATCCGGCGCGCTAAAGGCGTGATATTCAGCCGGTCGCCATCCACTTTTGGGGCAGGTCCGGCAGGCGGCAGGTCGCCAGTCTCCGAACCGTCATCGCGGCCATAACCCTCGTCAGCCGTTGTCGGCGCAGGCGCAGCCTTTGGCTCAGGAGCATCCTCCTGATCGGGCGTCGGCTTGTCCTCCTTACGCGCATCGACCTCCGGCGTTTCGGCCTTCGCATCGCCCGCCTCAAGACTGTCCGCGTCCTCACCCTCTTCGGCCAGCAACAGGATCGCCGTCCCCACGGCAACCTCCTCCGTACCTTCATCTATCAGCAGCTGCGCAACCGTGCCCTCATCGACCGCTTCGACTTCCATCGTCGCCTTGTCGGTTTCGATCTCCGCGAGCAGGTCGCCCGGCCCGACCTCGTCACCCGGCTTCACGATCCACTTGGCGAGCGTCCCGTGCTCCATCGTCGGCGACAGGGCGGGCATGGTGATGGTAATGGGCATGTGGGCGGCTAGTCCTTGTAGCAGACGCGCTTGGCGGCGGTGACGACGTCGGCGACCTTCAAGAGCGCCGCCTTTTCGAGATTTTCAGCATAAGGCAGCGGCACGTCGACGTTGGTGACGCGCAGCACCGGCGCGTCAAGATGGTCGAAGCCGTCCTCCATGCAGATCGCTTGGATCTCCGACGAGATGGAACAGGTCGGCCACCCCTCCTCGACGACGACCATGCGGTTGGTCTTGCGCAGGCTGGCGAGCACCGCCTCGCGATCCAGCGGGCGCAGCGTACGAAGGTCGATGACTTCCGCGTCGATGCCCTCGTCGTCCGCCAGTTTCGCAGCGGCATCGAGCGCGACGCCGACACCGATCGAGTAGCTGACCAGGCTGACGTCCGTACCGGACTTCATCACCCGCGCCTTGCCGATGGGCAGTACCCAATCGTCGACCTGCGGGACATCGAAACTCTGGCCGTAAAGCAGTTCGTTCTCGAGGAACACGACCGGGTCCGGGCACTGGATCGCGGCCCGCAGCAACCCCTTCGCGTCCGCCGCGTCATAGGGCGAAATAACGATCAGGCCGGGCACGCTCGCATACCAGGGTCCGAAATTCTGACTGTGCTGCGCGCCCACGCGCGCCGCCGCGCCATTCGGCCCGCGGAACACCATCGGACAGCGCATCTGACCGCCGGACATATAATTCGTCTTCGCCGCCGAATTGATGATGTGATCGATGGCCTGCATGGCGAAATTGAAGGTCATGAACTCGACGATCGGCTTCAGACCGCCCATCGCCGCGCCCGTGCCGAGCCCTGCAAAGCCATATTCGGTAATCGGCGTGTCAACGACGCGCTTGTCACCGAACTCATCGAGCAAGCCCTGCGTCACCTTATAGGCGCCCTGATACTCCGCGACCTCTTCGCCCATGACGAAGACGGTGTCGTCCGCACGCATTTCCTCGGCCATCGCGTCGCGCAGGGCTGCGCGGACGGTCTGGGACTTGCAGGTGGTGCCTTCGGGCGTGTCGGGGGTCAGGGCAGGGACGTCGGCCGCGGGCTTGGCGGCGGCCGGTGCCATTGCATGGACCGCGCTGTCCTGCTGTGCGTCGGACGTCTCCTCGGCATCTGCCTTTGGCGCCGGGGCCGCTTCGGCATCGGACGCGTCTTCGCCTTCCTCCAGCAGGATGGCGA
>JBAUIQ010000334.1:0-1943 GCA_049683075.1 Pacificimonas sp. | reverse complement strand
GGGTCAATGCGGCCGCCATCGCACAGGCCGAAGACATCGGAACCCTGTTCGAAGCATATGACGCAGCCACCCTGGAACTGTCGCCGCTTTCCAAGGCGTATCGCGGTATTCGGGACGAGGATTATGGCAGCCTGGGCGATTTCTCCGAAGCGGCCGAGCGGCAATCCTTCGAACTCCTCCAGTTCACGGCGGAGCAGATGCGCGCGAAGTTCGATGTCGATGATCTGCCAGCACAGGATGCGCTGTCCTACCGGCTGTTCGAGTCCATGGTGGAGCGCCGTGCGGCGCTGTTCCCGTTCCGCGACTATGGCTATATATTCGACCAGATGAACGGGGCGCAAAGCCAGCTGCCCGCTTTCCTGATCAATATCCATTCAGTCGATAACCAAGCGGACGCGGAAGCCTATATCAGCCGTATCGACGGTCTGGGCGAGGCCATCGACACGCTGAACACCAAGGCAGGGTTCAGGGCCGACAATGGCGTGATGCCGCCGGCGTGGGTCTATCCCTACGTCATCTCCGACGTTCAAAACCTTCTGTCGGCCGACTTCGACAACGCCATACTGGAAGACTTCGAAGCCAAGGTAGCAAAACTCGACATCGAGCCAGGCCGCAAGGTCGACCTCGTCCGCAGGGCAGATCTCGCGTGGGCCGGCAGTGCGCGGCCAGCCTACCAACGCCTGCTTTACGCGCTGGAAGAGCAGCAGAAAACCGCGCCGACCGATGACGGCGTGTGGCGCTTCCCCGAGGGGGCGGGCTATTACAAGGCGCTGCTGGCGAATTACACCACCACCGACCTCACCGCCGACGAAGTGCACTATATCGGCTTGCGCGAAGTGGCGCGAATCCAAGAGGAAATGCGCAGCATCATGGCGCAGGTCGAATTCGACGGCACGTTGCAGGAATTCTTCGACTACACCCGCACCAACGACCGTTTCTTCTACACCACGCGCGAAGCCTACCTCGCCGACGCACAGGCCAAGATCGACGCCATCGAGAAGAAGCTGCCCGAATATTTCGGCACGCTGCCGACCGATCCGATGGTCATAAAACCGGTCGAGGCGTTCCGCGAGAAATCGGCGGGCAAGGCGTTCTACCAGCGCCCCGCACCCGACGGCTCGCGCCCCGGCACTTATTATGTGAACCTGTATAATCTGAAGGACATGAGCAAGAACGAGCTGGAAGCGCTCGCTTATCACGAGGCGCTGCCCGGCCATCACTTGCAACTGTCCATCCAGACACAGCTGAAGGATGTGCCGGCGTTTCGCCGGTTCGGTGGGGTGACGGCCTATTCCGAAGGGTGGGGCCTGTATTCGGAGGAACTGCCCAAGGAAATGGGTTTTTATACCGACCCCTATTCCGACTTCGGACGATTGGGGATGGAGCTGTGGAGAGCCTGTCGACTGGTTGTGGATACGGGCATCCATCACAAACGCTGGAGGCGCGAAAAGGCGATCCAGTACCTGTCCGACAACACGCCCAATCCCGACGGCGACATCCGCAAGGCTATTGAACGCTACATCGTCTATCCGGGGCAAGCGACGGCCTACATGATCGGCAAGCTGAAGATCATGGAATTGCGGCAGCGCGGGCGCGACGCGCTGGGCGAACGGTTCGATATCCGCGGCTTCCACGATACGATCCTGCTGAACGGGCCGGTGCCGCTGAATATTCTGGAAGAGAACGTCGATGCGTGGATCGCGGCAGAGAAAGCGAAACCGGAACCGATGATGGGCGGCTAGCCCTCTTCGAAACGGGGAGGGGGACCGCGCGCCACTTCAGCGCGGGGTGGAGGGGCACTCTGCGTTAAAGTCCGGGTTCCGACCGTATCGTCATTTCCTCTCCGTGCCCCTCCACTATCCTTCCGGATGGTCCCCCTCCCCGAAACGGGGAAGCTGCTAACGACTCGCAACAGTCGGTTTTCGGTTGAAACCGGAGCGATT
>JBAUIQ010000333.1:0-19135 GCA_049683075.1 Pacificimonas sp. | reverse complement strand
TCGCCATCGAGGGCGATCGTGTCGTGACCGGAAGCCAGGTCGAGCGCACGCGCTTGACCGATGATGGCCGCGCCGAGGGCACCGGCGAGATGCGGACGATTCCCTGCGGTCTCGTCATCAGCGCCATCGGCTATCGGACCAGTCCGATTCCGGGCGTCCCCTATGACGAGGGTCGGGGTCGTTTCATCAACGAAGACGGCCGGATCGCGCCGGGTGTCTACTGCGTCGGCTGGGCGCGGCGCGGGCCGACGGGGACCATCGGCACGAACAAGCCCGATGGCTATGGCATTGCGAAGCTGCTCGAGGCTGACCTCTCGCCTTCTGGCAAGGAAGGCCGCCCGGCTCTCGACGCTCTGCTTGCCGAGCGCGGTATCCGCGCGGTTCCCTTCACGGACTGGCAGAGGATCGACGCCGCCGAGATCGCCCGCGCGCGCACCGGCGCGCCGCGCGAGAAGTTCGTCGACACGGGCGAGATGCTGGCAGTGCTCGAAAGCTGACCCACGCCGCTTGCCGCCCCGGGGCGCCACCGCTATATGCGCCGCTCGCCAGAGCGTCGGAGAGTAGCTCAGCCTGGTAGAGCACTGTCTTCGGGAGGCAGGGGCCGGAGGTTCGAATCCTCTCTCTCCGACCATTTTCAGGCGTCGACCGGGCCGGGAGCGCCGCCATGTATCGCCTTTTCATTCTTGCAAAATGCGAACTCGGACATGCCGAGGAGTGCGGGGAGGCGATTGCCGAGCTTGACGATGTGAGCGAGGTTTATTCGGTGACCGGGGAGCACGACCTTCTCATCAAGGTCAATTTCGACGACCAGCAGTCGATCAGCGACTTCGTGCACGATCACCTGCACCGCATTCCGCACCTGAAGGAAACCGTTACGATGACGAGTTTCCGTGTATACGGTTCGGATATCGGCGACTTCGTAAACTAGAAAAAGCTTAAGTGACGGTCTCTCGCGCTTGAAAGCGCGCCTCCTGCCATCGCCCGTCCTCAAGGATTTCCGACAAGGCCTTGGCGGCGGTGTCGACATCCGCCTCGTCGTTATAGAGCGGCGCAAAACCGAACCTGAGCGCATCGGGTGTGCGAAAATCGCCGGTGACCCCGGCCGCAATCAGCGCCTGCATAACCGCATAGGCATTCTCATGCCGGAAGCTGACATGACTGCCGCGCGCTGCCGGGTCGCGGGGCGACAGCAGCTCAACATGTTCGCCGCAATCGGCTTCGACCCGTTCGATGAAGCGCTCGGTCAGCGCTCGCGAGTGCGCAATTACGTCGGTGAAGTCCGCCTCGCGCATCATTTTCACGCCCGCTTCGAGGCTCGCGAGGCTGAGCATGGGCGGTGTTCCCGCGCGCCAGCGGCGGATCGCCTCGTCGGGGCGATAGTCGTCGGTAAAGGCGAAGGGCTCGGCATGGCCCATCCAGCCTGACAGCGGTGAGACCAGCGCCTCCTGGTGCCGCTTCGCGACGTAGAGGAAGGCCGGTGCGCCGGGGCCGCCGTTCAGATATTTATAGCCGCAGCCGACGGCAAGATCGGCGTTCGCGCCATTAAGGTCCACCGGCACCGCGCCGACGCTGTGGCTGAGATCCCAAAGGGTCAGCGCCCCTGCCGCCTGAGCCACCGACGTCAATGCCGCCATGTCGAACATTTCCGCCGTCTTGTAATGAACGTGAGTCAGCATCAGGAGCGCGACCTCGTCATCTAGCGCATCCGCCATCTCGTCCCGCGCGACGAGGCGAAGTTCGATCTCCGGACGCAGCCGCTTCAGGCCTTCGATCATATAAAGATCGGTCGGAAAATTACCGGGTTCGGACAGAATGACGTGGCGGCCCGGTTGCGCCTCGAGCGCTGCGGCCGCCAGCTTGAAGATATTGACCGACACGCTGTCGGCGACGACGACTTCGCCCTTGTCGGCCCCGATGAGTGGTGCGATCAAGTCACCGACCCGTTCCGGCGCGTCGAACCAGTCATGCTTGTTCCAACTGGCGATCAGGTCGCTCGCCCACTCGCCACGTGTGATATCGCGAATGGCGAGCGCCGCGTCGCGCGACAGCGGGCCGAGCGAATTGCCGTCCAGATAGGTGATGCCGTCGGGAAGCTCGAAACGATCCTTCATCAGCGCGTCGATCACAAGGCAGTCCTGACACTCAGAAGTTCGGGGAAGAAGGTCTTGGCGACGACGTCCGCCAGATAGGGGACCCCGGGTGTGCCGCCGGTGCCCGCCTTATAGCCGATCACGCGTTCGACGGTCTTCAAATGCCCGAAGCGCCACAGCTGAAAATGATATTGCAGGTCGACGAGCTTCTCCGCGAGTTCGTAAAGGTCCCAATACTTCTCGGGGTCGCGATAGATGGTCAGCCACGCCGTCTCGACATCCGGCGACGCTTCATACCCTTGCGTAAAGTCCCGTTCGAGCCGATCGCCCGGAATGGCGATCCCGCGCCGGGCGAGAAGCCGAAGCGCCTCGTCGTAAAGGCTCGGCTGGCGTTCGGCGGCACGCAGAAGATCGTGATCGGTCTCGCGGCCTTCATGGACGGCCGTCATCTTCGGGTTCTTGTTGCCAAGCAGATATTCGATCAGGCGATATTGCACGGACTGAAAGCCACTCGATGTGCCGAGATAGGGCCGGACGTCGGAATATTCCGACGGCGTCATCGTCGAGAGGACTTCCCAGCTTTGGATAAGCTGGTGCTGGATGCGGCTGACGCGGGACAACATCTTGAAACTGGGGTCAAGCCGGTCTTCTCGGATGGCCGTGCGTGCACCCTCCAGCTCGTGCAGGGTCAGCTTCATCCACAATTCTGACGCCTGGTGGATGACGATGAACAGCATCTCGTCATGCGCCGTCGATTGCGGCGCCTGTGCCGACAGGATGCGATCTAGGCCGAGATAGTCGCCATAGGTCATATCGTTCATTGGCCCCCCTCCCCGAACACCCGGTCGAGGAAGGCGGCAACGTCCGCCGCCGAGCGGTCCGGCAGTTCCTCCTGTGGCAGATGGCCGATGTCCTCGTAAATGATGAGCTCGCTATCTGGCAGCCGCTCGTCGAAAAGCTCCCCGACGCGGACATCGATCAAGCTGTCCTCGCGACCCCACATCACGAGCGTCGGCAGGGTCAACGTTGCGAGACGTTCCGGCGTCGCCTCCTCTCCGCGCGGCGTGTTCGCGCGGTCGATGGTCGCCTGCCGGTTACCGGGATGCCGCAGCAGCTCCCAATAGCGGTCCACCTGTTCGTCCGTGACAAAGGCGGGATCGACGACGGACGTGCGCAGCGAGCTTTCGATCATGCTGCGCGGCGTAATCTGCGTACCAATCTGGTTGATGACGGGCGTTCGCATGATGCGAAATCCGATGGGAATGCCGTCCTCATCCTCGCGTGGGAGTGTGATGCCGGACGCGTCGACGAGGATCATGCCCGCAAGTTTCTTGGGATGCGCGAGCGCATAGTTCCATGACACCCAGCCGCCCATGGAGTTGCCGCCGATGACAAAATCGTCGAGCCCACGCGCGCTCGCCACGGTGTCGACGACGTCGACAACGCAGGCGGCGGTGTAGCAGGCATCCGGATGCGGTCCGGTCAGGCCATGACCGGGAAGGTCGAGACTAACGATGCGATAGCGGTCACCAAGGCGTTCCACCCACGGCTCCCACGTGTGAAGCGAGGCCGACGAACCATGGACGAGCATTAGGACGGGCGCGCCTGGCCGCCCTTCGTCGCGGATGTGCACGTCGAGCCCGTCCTGCACCCGCACGAACTCGCTATCGGCGTTCGTATACGCCGCGCGAAGGTCCTCTGCGTCGATATCGGACGTACGAAAAACGAGGAAAAGACTGCAACCGAGAAGAAGCAGGCCGAGACCGGCAAGGGTCAGTTTGCGAAGCATGTGGACGCCTTACGCGATCGGGCGCTGCCCCGCTACGCTTCCACGCCGAGCAGCGTGACGGCAAACGTGCCTTCGTCCACGGGCTTCTGCAGGACGGGCGCGTCCGGATAGCGGTCTGTCATCCCGTGCTCGCCCCCATAGCCGGTCATGAAGGCAAAGCGGATGCCGCGCGCCGCCAGAGCTTCAGCGATAGGCTCGCTGGTTTCGGAACCCAAATTGACGTCCAGTAGCGCGAATTCAAACGGGCGCTCATTTATCAGTCGCAAGGCTTCCGCAACATTGCTGGCGACGAAAGCGGACGCGCCACCGTTTTTCAGAACCAGATCCTCGACGTCCATCGCGATGATCATATTGTCTTCGACGATCAGGACATCGCCCTTCACAAGCTTTTCGCCGGACGTGACGGGGGCAGGCGGTGCAAGATCTTCGATATCGCCGCCATCGGGCCAGGTGATGAAATTGTTGGGGACGACAAAATCGGCTCGGAGGCCGGTGACGTCGAAACGAACCTTCGCTTCGCCTTTCAACTGAAAGGGAATCGACCGATCGATGATTGTCGTTCCAAATCCCTTTCGCGTCGGTGCCTGTACCGGCGGACCACCGGATTCAGTCCAGCTAAGTTCCAGATCGCCGCGTGCGCTGCGGCTGACGGCGACATTAATGTGACCGTGGCTATCCGCAAGAGCGCCATATTTGGCACTGTTCGTCAGCAGTTCGTGAATGACGAGGCTGACCGTCGTAAAAGCGGTTGGCGACAACAATACGCTGGGACCATCGATCCGAACGCGGTCCGACTTTTCGGAAAGATAGGCTTCCGCCTCGGTCTCGATCAGCGTGACAAGCGACGCGGGCGCCCATTGCTCCTGCGTAATCTGGTCGTGCGCGCGGGCGAGGGCGTGGATGCGGCCACCGATCTTCTCCGTAAAGCCACTGACGTCGTCGCCTTCGCCGCGCGATTGAGAGATAACTCCGCGAATGAGCGTAAGGATGTTGCGTACGCGGTGGTTGAGTTCCGCGATCAGCAATTCCTGCCGTTCGGCCGATTCTTCGGCGGCTTTCCTCGCCCGGTCCGCCATTTTCAGGACCACTTCGAGAAGTGTAACGCGAAGCCATTCGGCCGCGCGTCGCTCACGCGCCGCCCAAGGCCTGCTGCGGTCCCGCATCTCTTGCGACCAGGCCTTGAACGATGATCTCGGCAGTAGGCGCGTTTCGCCTTCGATCACTTCGACAGGCTTGTTGGGATCGCCGGCCCACGTCACCGTTTCCACGACTTCGCGGCGGCAACAGACGAGGTAGTCTCTTGGGTGGCGAGAGATTGGCACAACGAGGATGCCGGCGACGTTTGACCGACGCATAACTTCGGCGCCTTCGGGATAAATTTCCCCGAGGCGGTCGGTCATGAAGATACGGCCAGCCGCGTTCGTACTTAGGAACTTGGCGAGAAGACGGAAGCCGTCTTCATCCGGCGCAGTGCCCTCCGACTTGTACGTCCCGTCGACAAACATCGCCACGCCATCGCAATCGACGACGTCGCGAAGGTTGGACACGATGAAGTCGAATTGATCTTCAAGACTTTCGCCGCTGGCAAGTTGCCCCATCAAACGGTCATGCAGTTGCCTGGCTTTATCATCCAGCGCCCCAAGCGCCTGATTCTGCTGCGCGGCGAGCGCGAAAGAAAATAGCTGCCCGAACAGCTCGGCCGCGGATCGCAAATGGTAATCGAGGATGCGTGGAGCTGAATAGTGGTGACAGGCGATCAGGCCCCACAGCTTGCCATTTAGGATGATCGAGATCGACATGGAGGCGCGGACGCCCATATTGCCGAGATACTGAAGATGGACGGGGGATACGGCGCGCAGACTGGAAAGCGACAGGTTGAGCGGCCTCCCATCCGCCGACATATTCGGAAGAATTGGAACAACCTCGCCGTCGATATCCGAAATGATCCTGAGAAGGCTGCGGAGATAAAGGCGGCGTGCCTGTACCGGTATATCGCTCGCCGGGTAGCGGAGGCCGTGAAAGCTCTCCAGGCCGTCCTCGGCAGCTTCGGCGACGACCTCTCCATCGCCGTCGCCCTCGTTCGACAGGCGGTAGACCATGACGCGGTCGAACCCCGTCAGGCTCTTCACCTGCTCTGCCGCCATGTCGACCAGCTCCGCCTCGTTCTGCGCGCGGCTCAGGCGGTCGATCATGTTGCGCACATTGCCCGAATGATCTTGCGATCCCGCCGCGCGGTGACGTTCGAATTCGGCGACGACAAGACCGTCGACGCTGTGAAGCGCCACATCGACTCGTCGACCGGACGCCAGCTTGAGGTCAAAGATCCGTTCAACCGAATCCTCGCCGCGAAGTGATCCGATCCTGCCGCGCAGATTTGCGGCGACGTTCTGACCGGCAAGTGCCTCGAACGTTTTGCCGATCGCATCTTCCGCCGTCATGCCGAAAAGACCGTCGATGTTTGCCGAAACACGGGATACCACGCCGTCCGCAGCGAAGGCGACGAGCCAGCCGAAATTCTGGATCGCGCCGAGTTCGTGAATGCGTTCGCGCTCACAGGATGTGAGATCGATTTGATGTGAGGGCGCGGTGGCCAAGTCGGGAGAACTCCACTTTCTTTCATCCGCAGGTCCGGCGAATGCACTCAAATTACACCGACTTCGCGGCCTCTCGAAACAGCCGAAAACCGAGCAGCGCCCCCGCCAATATGCTCTCACCTTCGTCCGCCAACCGATCCAGCTGGACGGTATCCAGCTTCTTTAGGAAGGCTTTTGCCCCTTCGTCCAGTGATGTAGATGTGAGGTAGGATCCGGCCTTGGCGACACGAGACGACGTTGCGGTGCGCCAGTGCCTCAACATGATCTGGTTACCAAGACGCGAACCGGCCATAACATATGTTAATCCAGCGGGTTCGCCCCTCTCGGGGCAGGCCGTCAGCGGCAGGGAAGCCCGGCCCAGCTCGTGAAGATCTGTTGCCAGTAGTTTCGATGCAATTCTGACAAGATTTTCACTGGGAAGCGTGTCAGCACCTGCGGCAATTAGTTTCCGCGCCGCCAGTTCATGCACCAGACAAAATCGTTCGATCCCGGCATCTGTCACGACATCGACATCGCCCATGGCCGCCTCGACAGCATCATGTTCGGCGCGCGTCTCTCGCCGCAGCATATGCCGCAGCGACCCTTCCTTCGGCATGTTTCTGCTAGCCGCGTTTCACGAGGCCCAGAGGCAGGCCGTCGCGCGGTCGCGGGATTGGCACCATGGACCAGTCGGGCTCGTAGGCGGCGGGAACATCGATATGCCGCTGGTGCAGCAGTTCGTAGAGGAATGTCTTCGTTTGCATGTAGGCGAAGTGCAGGCCGAGGCACATGTGCGCGCCGCCGCCGAAAGGCACAAAGGCGTGCTTGTGGCGCGCCTTTTCCTGCTCGCGATCGAAGCGAGACGGGTCGTAGCGTTCCGGGTCTTCCCAGATGTTCGGGTCGCGATGAACGAGCATGGGACAAAGGCCGACATGCGTCCCCGCCGGGATCTGATGATTGCGGAATGTGAAATCCGCCAGAGCGCGCCGCGGGATGAACGGCACGGGCGGACGCAGGCGCATTGCTTCCTTGAAGGCCTGTTCGGCGAGGACGAGATCGTTCAGCCGGTCATAGGGCAGGGGGCCGCCCGTGTCGGCTCGCAAGGCCTCGGCCTCTGCCCGCACTCTCTGCTGCCAATCGGGCGACTTGCCGAGGTAAAAAACAGTCGAGGATAGCGACGAGGTGATTGTGTCGTGCGCCGCCATCATCAGAAAGTTCATGTGGTCGGCGATGGCTTGATCCGAAAGTGCGAGACCATCTTCGTCCGTCTGGTTGACGACCAGCGTAAAGATATCCTCCGCGTCCGATCCGCGCCGTTTCGGAATCTCACGACGGAAGAAGTCGATCAGATATTCGCGGCCTTTCACGCCCTTTCGAAAGGTCGTCAGCGGCAGCGGCTTACGGATGGGCGTTACCGATGCCTGCACTTCGGCGACGAAGGCCTGATTGATGCGGTCGGCTTCAGGTCCCCAAGGCACGCCGAGAAACGATGAGGCCGCAAGGTCGAGGGTCAGCCGCTTCATTGCGGGATAGAGTTTCAACCGCTCCGGCCAGTCGCGGATCGTTCGTTCGATGCCCTCGTGCAGCAGCGTCAGATAATGCTGCATCGGCTTCGGCTTGAAGGCGACGGACAGCGCGCGGCGATGTTCGCGATGCTCCTCGAAATCCATTAGCATGAGGCCGCGCGGAAATAGTTTGTCGAGAACGGGGCTCCAACCCTGTTCAGAAGAGAAGATCTTGTCCCTGTTCATCAGGACCATTTCATTCGCGTCCGGCCCGACCAGCTGCACGCCCGGCCCGGTTAGTGTCTCGTTCTGCCACAGCGGACCGTATTTTTCCTGTCGCTCCTCCTGCAGAGCGAGCGTATCGAACAGGAACCGCTTCGTGTTTTTTAGCTTCGTCCAGAACGACGTCGGTCCCGTGCCCGGCAGATGGCGCAGCTTCTCGATCGATGGTTCGGGGAACCGGCGATACCGATCTTTTGGCGTCGAACCATCGTCAGTCCGAAACTGCTTGGGATCCACTGGTGCGTTCATTTCGAGGCCTCCGATTATGTGACCGGACATAGGGGAAGGACCTTACGAAAACCACCTCGTCGATATTGCGGGTGGGTCGTTTCCGCTCAAAGGTTTTCGTTTAGAAATCCGATGATGGCGCCCGTGATTTCGTCCGGCGCTTCGGGAAGTAGAGCGTGTCCCGCGTTCTCGATGATGACCATCTCTGCCTGTTCGGGAAATCTTCTGACAAGTTCGTCGCCCGCATCTTCCCTCGGCGCGACCGTATCGGCTTCGGCCTGAAGGATCAGCATTGGCGCACCGCCAGCGTTGTGCCAATCCGTCGCGCCCTCGGCCTTTCGCGCCTCCCGCTCGATAGCGGAGCGCTGCAGCAACGCCGCATCGGCATGCCAACCACGCATCCAATATTCTGGTATCTCATTGCCATCCGCGAAAAAGGCTTCGCGGACATGGATTTCCCGCTCTGCCCGCGACCGGCGGGGATCAAAGACAAGCCGTAAGTGACGCGCTGCTGCCTCCGGGATCGGTTTCTGTCCGCCCGCCGCAATCAGGATGACCGCATCGGCAGGGGACGCCAGCGTGTCCGCAAAAACCCGTACCAGCCGGTTGCCGAATGCATGTCCAATACGCGCGAGCCCGTCAGGCGCTTGCGGGCGAAGCGCCCGGTCGTGCGCCAACACCGCCCCCAGATCGCTCGCCAGTTCGATCAGCGTCGGCTCGTCTATCCTCATCGAGGACCCGCCAATCCCGGCAGCCTCAACCGCGAGCGTGCGATATCCCGCTGCCGCGAGCCGCGTCGTCAGTTCGTTGAAGTCCGAAGCCTCGCGACCTGCACTTGCCGCAAGCATGACGCGCGGTCCGCGACCGCGCGCAAAATAGGTGATCTGACGGTCGCCGTCCTGAACGATAATTCGCTCGCCCGTCGCGACGCGCGCTGCCGTGCCGGGGAATGGCAGGTAGCGGGTGCCCGCATATATCCCGCCCGCCACGAGAAGAATGATCATGCCGATCAAGATTGCCCGCTTCACGATGTCGTCCCCTTCCATTCTTCTTTGACCCCCTATGCACGGGCATGGCAGGGCGCGCGCCATGAAAAGGACCAGCGGACAGGACCGGGCGCAGACCCGGCAGTGGCAACCGGCGACACAGGCGGTGCGAGGCGGCACGGCGCGCTCCGAATTCGGCGAGACGTCAGAGGCGCTCTTCCTGACCTCCGGCTACAGCTACGATAATGCCGAGACGGCCGCGGCGCGCTTCCGCGGCGACGATCCCGGAATGACCTATTCCCGTCTTCAAAATCCGACCGTTGCCATGCTGGAGGAGCGGCTATGCCTGATGGAGGGGGCGGAGGCATGCCGGGCGCAGGCGAGCGGCATGGCGGCAATGACGACGGCGCTGCTCTCTACGCTGTCGCAGGGGGATCATCTGGTCGCTGCGCGCGCGATGTTCGGGTCGTGCAAGTGGCTGTGCGATACATTGCTTCCGCGCTTCGGGATCGAGGTGACCGTCGTCGACGGCCGCGACAATGGGGAATGGGCCCGCGCTGTCAGGCCAACGACGAAGCTGTTCTTCCTGGAAACGCCCGCCAACCCCACGCTCGATATCGTCGACATGCGGGCGGTCGCCGACATCGCCCATGACGCGGGCGCTCTTCTGATGGTCGACAACGCCTTCGCAACGCCGTGCCTTCAAAAGCCGATGGACCATGGCGCGGACATCGTCGCCTACAGCGCGACCAAGATGATGGACGGGCAGGGACGTGTGCTCGCCGGAGCGATCCTCGGCAGCGAAGAATGGATCAACGACACGGTCCTGCCGTTCCAGCGCAACACCGGCCCGAACATCTCACCCTTCAATGCCTGGGTGGTGATGAAGGGACTGGAGACGCTCGACCTGCGCGTTCAGCGGCAGTCGGAGAACGCGCTTGCGGTTGCGACGGCGATCGAACGGCGAGTGCCGAAACTCCTTTACCCGAACCTGCCAAGCCATCCGCAGCATGAGCTCGCCATGCGCCAGATGTCGGCAGGCGGGACGATCATCAGCCTGTTCCTGGATGGCGGACGTGCGCAGGCGCATGGACTGCTGGATGCGCTCGAACTGGTCGATATCTCCAACAATATCGGCGACAGCCGATCACTGATGACGCACCCGGCATCGACGACCCATTACAGCGTGAGCGAAGAGAGCCGGGCCGAAATGGGCATCACCGAAGGGATGCTCCGCCTGTCCGTCGGCCTTGAAGACCCCCAGGATGTGATCGAAGATTTAGAACAGGCTTTGTCGAAAGTGGGCTTGTAGACTGGCTTGTTTATAGTACCACTTCGAACTGACGGGCACAGAACTCGCAGTCGACACGCACTTTGCCATCGTCGTCGCGAATTTCCACCTTCTGTTCTTCCGGCAACAGACCGAGGCGCTCTTCGATATGCGCGACCGAACAACGGCAGCCGCGTGACAGCGGCGTTGCGGGGGTCACGCGGACCTCATCCTCGTTGAAAAGGCGCCAGGTCAGGTCTTCCAGCGAGAGATCCGGATCGGTCAGCTCCGCGTCCGAAACCGTGGCGCCAAGTGCGGCCAGATGCGCCCAGTCCTCGTCAGTCACATCTTCGGCATCGTCGGAGTCGAGGCGCGCCTGATCCTGCTCGCCGCGCGGCAGATGTTGCAGGAGAAGCCCGCCCGCATGCCAGCCGCGCGCGCCGCGCCGCACATGTGCGCGGAGGATTGTCGGAATCTGCTCGGAGGACGTGAAGTAATTCTGAAATGCCGCCGAGAGGCTATCGCCCTCAAGTGGGACGATGCCTTGATAACGCTCTTGTCCCGCCACGGGATCGAGCGTCACGGCGAGATAGCCCTTGCCGAACAGCGTCGGCAGGTCCGGATCCTTTGGCAGGTCGGCCAGCTTCCCGGCATCGACCTGCACATAGCCGCGGATCTCGCCAGCGCGATAGTCGCAGACGATGAGGCCGATCGCGCCATTCTCCGCACGGGCCTGCACTGTCGTCTGGCCGCCATCGCCGCGCAGCGCGGCGCCAAGCATCGCCGTAAGGACGACCGCTTCGCCAAGCGTCTTGGCGATCACTTCGGGATAGTCGTGCGCTGCCAAAATCGCTTCCAGCGTGTCGCCAAGGCGAATGAGCCGCC
This sequence comes from Pacificimonas sp., assembly GCA_049683075.1. Lineage (GTDB taxonomy): Bacteria > Pseudomonadota > Alphaproteobacteria > Sphingomonadales > Sphingomonadaceae > Pacificimonas. The sequence continues at coordinate 7,527 of JBAUIQ010000333.1, read as the reverse complement.
CGCGTCCCGCGCGCAAAGGAACGGTGAAGCCTAGAATGCGGTCGTCTTCAGGTGAGGGTGCGTGGACGGCGTGGCCGACAGGTGTCGTTTCAGTCATCGGGGGAAGATAGGAACCGGCGGGCGAAGTGCCAGCCGGTTAGATCTTCCCGAGGCACCAGAGCATGACCGCCTTTTGCGCGTGGACGCGGTTTTCCGCCTCGTCGAACACGCGCGATTGCGGGCCGTCGATGACGGCGGCCTCGACCTCTTCGCCGCGATGAGCGGGAAGGCAGTGCAGGAAGATCGCGTCTGCCGCCGCCTTCGCCATCAGATCCGGCGTCACGGCATAGGGCGAAAAGGCGACCAGGCGTTTCGAGGCGTCCTTGTCGCCCATCGAGACCCAGGTGTCGGTGACGACGACATCGGCGCCCGCGACGGCCTCCTGCGGATTGCGGACGACCTCGATCCGGCCGCCGGTCGTCTTGCCGCGCGCTTCCGCCGCAGAAACGAAGCGCGCGTCGGGATCATATGCCGCGGGTACTGACAGTCGCAGCGTGAAGCCAAGGAGGCCCGCCGCCTCAATCAGCGAATGACAGACATTGTTGCCATCACCCAGCCACGTCCATGTCGTGCCCGCGACGTCGCGGCCAAGCGCCTCTTCGACGGTCTGAACGTCGGCCAGGATTTGGCAGGGGTGCGTGTCGTCGGTCAGCGCATTGATAACGGGCACCGTTGCGGCGTCTGACAGCTTTGTCAGCTTTTCGTGAAGGTCGGTTCTCAACGAAATGATGTCGACATAACGAGCCAAGACGCCCGCCGTGTCTTCGATGGTCTCGCCCCGCCCCAACTGCATGTCGCCTGCGCTGAGGGTCTGGACGCTGCCGCCGAGCTGGCGCATGGCCACCTCCATTGAAACGCGCGTCCGGGTCGAGCTCTTCTCAAAGATCGACGCGAGAAGGTGCCCCGCAAGCGGCGCGTCCGCGTCGACGGCGCCGTTCGGCATATCGACGCGCGCAGCTTTTCGCCGTTTCGCCTCGTCGACGATGCGGCGTACGACTTCCGGGCCGAGTGGATTGAGATCAAGGAAATGCGGCATCGTGGTCCTTGTCTACACTACCTCGTGTCGCTCCTTGCGCAGCGAGGACGTTGCGAGGCTTTAAGGCTCAGGCGGCTTCGCCGGTGCGTTGGGCTTCGCGATAGCCGTTAGCGGCATCGGTGAGGAGGCGTGTGCATTCGGCAATGTGGCTGTCGTCGATGTTGAGCGGTGGCAGGATCCGGACGATATTATCGCCAGCCGCGACCGTTAGCAGACCGTATTGACGAGCGAAATTGACGAACGGACGCGACGCCTCGGTCATGCGGATGCCGAGCATCAGGCCCTTTCCGCGAACGCTTTCGAACAGGTCGTCATGGTTCGAAATCCACTGTTCCAGCGCATGGCGCAGTCGATCGCCCGTTTCCCGAACATGTGCGAGAAAATCGTCCGTCGCGACTTCGTTCAGCACGGCGAGCCCCGCCGCCATCCCCAGCGGATTGCCGCCATATGTAGACCCGTGCGTGCCGACGGTCATGCCGAAGGCGGCCTTCTCGGTCGCAAGGCAAGCGCCGAGCGGGAAACCACCACCGATGCCCTTTGCGATGGCCATGATGTCAGGTGTGATGCCGTACTGTTCATGCGCAAAAAGTGTTCCGGTCCGGGCGACGCCGCACTGCACCTCATCGAGGATCAGCATCAGATCATGCTCGTCGCAAAGCGCGCGGAGGCCCTGCAGGAAGTCTTCTGTCGCCGGCAGGATGCCGCCCTCGCCCTGAACGGGTTCGACCATGATGCCCGCCGTCGCCTCGGTAGTCAGGGCCTTCGTCGCCTCGAGATCGTTGAACGGCGCATGATCCGACCAGTCGGGCAGCGGCTCGAACGGCGTGCGAAGCTTTTCCGAGCCGGTCGCCGAGATCGCCGCGATCGAGCGGCCATGAAACGCGTTGTTGTAAGTGATGATGCGGTTGCGTTCGGGATGGCCATTGACATGCTGATAGGCGAGGGCGGTCTTCGCCGCGCACTCGAACGCCTCGACGCCGGAATTGGTGAAGAAGACCGTGTCGGCGAATGTCAGCTCGACCAGCTTTTCGGCAAGCTCCCACTGGCCCGGAACCGAATAGAGGTTCGAGACGTGCATAAGCGTCTCGGCTTGGTCCTGGATGGCCTTCGTCAGAGCCGGATGGCCATGGCCGAGGCAATTGACCGCGATGCCACTGGCGAAATCGAGATATTTCTTGCCGTCCTTGCCGAAGAGATATGCACCCTCGCCGCGCACCGGCTCAACTTCACAGCGGGCGTAGGTCGGCATCAGCGCGGGGATCGACATGGACGGGGGCCTTCTCTCGTGGCAAAATGAAAAGAGGCGGTGCGAAGGCCGCACCGCCTGAATCTGTCTCTGGAAACTAGGTCGTCGGAATTGACGGGTCAAATTGAACCCGTGACGCACCGAAACGTTCGTATGTCCATGAAACAGTTTATCGCCGCGCTTCCGCTTCTTGTTCTTGCCGCATGCGCGTCGACCACGCCCGAGCGCGGCGTCGAGGCCGCCACGGTCGTCCCGAACGTGGACAGCTGGGAAGAGGCAATCCTGCCGGAAGACACCGTTCGTTTGGGTCGCCGTGCCGCGACTTGGGCGCGCGCGCTCGAGATCACGGAGACGCTGTCGCCCGACGTCCTTCCAGTAGGCGGCGCGGCGTTGATACCTGGCAACGCGACCGCTGCTGTCCCTGCCGACGGGACATATCGGTGCCGTACGATCAAGCTCGGCGTCGAGTCGCTTGGCGGCGTCGCCTACGGCTGGTTCCGATGCCGCGTGTTCACCGAAGCGGACGGGAAAACCTGGCTCGTGAAGGACACGGGTTCCCAGCGGCAAACGGGGCGCATCTTCGCAGACGGCACGTTTCTCGGAGGCCTGGTTCTCGGCGATGAGGAAGGCAGTATCGGCTATGGCGCAATCACCGAGCGCAATGTCGTCGGCGTGATGGAACGCCTGTCGGATGGACGTTACCGGCTGGTGCAGCCCGAACCGGTTTACGAGTCCATGCTCGACATTCTTGAGCTGAAAGCGGCTTAGTTCTTAATGCGCCATCCGCTGGCCAGCACCCAATAGCAAAGCGCAGCGAGTACGACGTTCACACCGATCAAAACGAATACGCCTTGCATGATCGGCCCGTCGGCGACGCCGAGGAAACCGTAGCGGAATCCATCGATCACATAGAAGAACGGATTGGCGAGGCTGATGTCGCGCGCGAGGTCGGGCAGGCGCTCGATGACGTAGAATGTACCGGACAGCAGCGAGAGCGGCTGCACCACAAAGTTGGTGATTGCCGCCGCATGGTCGAACTTGTCCGCCCACAGCCCGACGAGGACGCCGAGCAGCGCGAGCATCGTCATCCCGGCGACCGAGAAAAAAAGAACCGCCCATGGAACGCGTATGACCGGTTCCACACCTGGCCACAGCCACATCGCACCGTAGACGGCGAAACCGACGAGGAACCCGCGGGTCAGTGCGCCAGCGACGAAGCTGACCAGCAGCTCCCACGTCGCCAGCGGCGGCATCAATATGTCGACGATCGTGCCCTGGATCTTGCCGATCAGGAGGCTCGACTGGCTGTTCTGAAAGGCGTTCTGGATCATCCCCATGACGATCAGGCCGGGGGCGAGGAAGTCGTTGAACCCATAGCCCAGAACCTCGCGCCCGCCGCGCCCCAGCGCGACCGTGAAAATGGCGAGAAACAGGAGGGTCGTCATGGCCGGTGCCCAGACGGTCTGGAGCTGCACCTTGAAGAAGCGCTTCACCTCCTTCATGTAGAGCGTCTGCAATCCCCGCCAGTTGACGAACGGGATCAGCGGCGTGCCCGGTTCGGGGTGCGGCCGGGCAGTGAGGGCATCGACTTTCTCGGTCATGCCGCGCGCCCTAGGCCGCCATCCGAAGGTCGGCAAGCCGGTCTGATCCTTGTCTCTCGTCCAAAATTGAAGAAGGCCGCGCACCACCGATGAGCTGGACCGAAGATCGTATCGAGACTCTCCGCAAATTGTGGGAAGAGGGTCACCCCGCCTCGAAAATCGCCGAAGAATTGGGCGGCGTCAGCCGCAACGCCGTCATCGGGAAGGCGCATCGCCTTGGGCTCGAAAAGCGCCCCTCTCCGGTGAAAACCGACAAGTCGAAGGCGAAGACCGCGGCACCTGCTGCCAAGACGAAACCGAAGGCGCCGCCGAAACCGGCCGCCGTGCCAAAGGTGGAGGCAACGCCAGAACAACAGCCGGAAGCCGGACCGGAGCCCGAAACCGAAGAGGTCGAGGTCGAGATCGCACCGAAAGTGCCACTGAGTGCTCGTTCCGATGTCGATCAGTCGACAACTGCCGCGCCTCGCATCCAGATCCACGACCCGCGTCCTGCACCTCGTCCGGCACCGAAGAAGCCGTTGCGTCCGGTGCGAATCAGCGATGCCGTCGCAGATAAGACGGGCCTTCTCGACCTGAATGAACGTATCTGCAAATGGCCGATCGGCCATCCGGGCGAGCCGGAATTCCACTTCTGCGGTGATAAGTCCGAGCCGGGCTTTCCCTATTGCAACGCGCATTGCGCCGTTGCCTATCAGGCGCAGCAGCCGCGCAAGGACCGTCCAGGCCGCACGCCGATGCCGAACCTGCCGCGCCCGCGGTAGGGATCGATCAGGACGCGGTTGAGGTCTTGCTCTCCGCGTCGGCGACCAGCTTCAGCGTTTCGCTGCCCCGGACGGCAAGCTTGCCTTCCGTCTTGGCACCCGCTTCCATCGTGATCTGACCGTAGGCGATGTCGCCGGTCGTACGCGCGCTGGACTCGACGACCAGCGTCTCAGCGTCGATGGAGCCTTCCACCGTCCCGGCGATCCGCGCCGATGCCGCCTTGATGCCGCCCGCGACGCGCCCATGTTCTCCGAGGATCAGCGCCGCGCAGGTCACGTCACCTTCGACTGTCCCTTCGACATGAAGATCACCCGACGCATCGATATCGCCGCGCACGGTCACGCCCTCGCCAAGAACCGAGAAAGGCGCATCGCCAGCCTTTGACTTTGCATCAGCCCGCATTGACGGTGCCGCCGAAGGCGTGGTTTTTGGCTTCGAGAACATAGGCGTGCGCCTCCAGATAGGGTCGGGGGTCGACGGCCTTGCCGTCCACCCGGACTTCGAAATGCAGATGGGTTCCGGTCGATCGGCCGGTTGAACCCATGCCGCCGAGCCGCTCGCCCTGTGCGACGCGCTGGCCGGGCCGGACGTCGATGCGAGAGAGATGTGCGTAGCGCGTCTTCACACCGCGACCATGGTCGATGACCACAAGCTTGCCATAGCCTGCGAGGCGCCGAGCTTTGACGACGATACCGTCCGCAGCGGCGAGAATGGCTTCGCCATGTGCGCCGCCGAAATCCTGTCCCATATGCATCGCCGCACGACCCGTCAGCGGATCGCGGCGAACGCCGTAACGGCTGGTCAAACGTGCTGTCGTCGACGGCATCAGTGTCGGCAAGGCAGAGAGACCGTTGGAAAGCTGTGTGATCGCAGCCAGCGTCTCCTCCAGCGCGACCAAATCGTCGGCGCCATCTTCCATGGCGGGAATGAGAGGGCCACCCTGGCCGCCAGGCCGCGTCAGATAGCGGGCCGGAGACAGGCCCAGCGATGTTACCTGGGTCCGCATACGATCGAACCGTGCCTTCGCAGCGACGCGAGCTGCGCCGAGAAACGCAAGCTGCCGCGCCTCCGCAGTCGCCAGTCTTCCGGCGCCGGGGATGACATCGGCGCCTGCAGCGCCCGTCTCCCCTCCGCCTTCATCGATGGTAAGGTCGTTGCCGAAATGATCGCGCGCAATGGCTTCGAGCTCGGCCTGTCGCGCTTCGATCCGAGCGGCGCGCTCTTCAACAGAACCGCGATAGCCCGCCACCGCGCGTTCGGTATTTGCGACCTCGTGCGCTTTTGCCTCTACTTCTGCATGCAAGGCCTCTGCCTGGACCTGGCGCACGAGCATGATCGTCGACGACACTGCCCACGCGATGCCGAGCAGCATCGCCAGCGCGACGAAGCTGAGTTGAAAACGCTGGCTGACCCGCAAAAAACGGACCTGCCCGTCACTTCTGAGATACAGCTCGCGATCCGGGAACCATCGCCCGATCGCGCGTACGAAATTGCTGAAGATACGGCCCCCCGATACCCAAACGCGTACAAGCCGGAATGCGCGAAAGCCCCTCGCACGATCCAACAAGATGCCGCCTTGCCACCTGCATCGATTCGATCAAGTCGCACAACGGCCCTATTCGACGAACCGAACCTGGATGACGACGACTTACGCAATCAACAAGAAAGAGGGTTAATTTTCTGTCTTCAGGTTACGCGCTCGCGCACATAGCTGCCGGGCGCCTCCTCGATCGCCTTCAGCTTGCGCGTACCGGGCTTGCGTGCGGGGACTTTCTTACCCGACTGCGGCGTCAGCCACGCGATCCAGTCCGGCCACCAGCTGCCCTTATGCTCGGTCGCCTGTTCGCGATATTCGTCGAGCGTCGCGGGAAGGTCGCCGTCCAGCGTCCAGTGATTGTATTTCTCCGCGCTCGGCGGATTGACGACGCCGGCGATATGCCCGCTGCCTGCCAGCGTGAAGCGGATCGGGCCTGAGAAATGCTCGCTTAGTTTCCAGACCGAGGGAAGGGGAGCGATGTGATCCTCTTTGCCCGCCTGAACGTAAACCGGCGTTTTGACGGTGGTAAGATCGATACCGACGCCGTCGACGACGACTTCACCCGGCTTCACCAGCTTGTTGTCGCGGTAGAGATCCCGCAGATAGTCACTGTGCCATTTGGCCGGCACATTAGTTGCGTCGGAATTCCAGAACAGCAGGTCGAAGGGTATATAATCCTTACCCATCAGGTAGTTGTTGACGACGTAGTTCCAGATGAGGTCGTTCGAGCGCAGCATGTTGAAGGTCGCCGCCATCGTGCGCCCGTCGAGATAACCGCGCTCCGACGCCTGCTCGTCCAGCATCACCAGTTCGCCATCGTCGATGAAGACGTTGAGGTCGCCCGCTTCCTCAAAGTCGACCTGCGCCGTGAAGAAGGTCGCGGTTTTCACCTTGTCCGCCTGATCCTTGGCCTCGAGATAGGCGAGCACTGCAGAGAGCGTGGTTCCGGCGACGCAGTAGCCGATGGTGTGCGTTGCTTCGACCTTCGCATCGGCCAGCACCTGGTCGATGGCCTCCAGGAAGCCTTCCTTTACATAATTGTCCTGCCGAACGTCGGCGAGACTGGCGTCTGCATTCTTCCAGCTGACGACGTAGACGGTCAGGCCTTGGTCGGCGCACCAGCGGATGAAGCTCTTCTCCGCCGTCAGGTCGAGAATGTAGAATTTGTTGATCCACGGCGGGAAGATGAGGAGCGGCGTCTCGTAGACCTGCTTCGTCGTCGGGGCGTACTGGATCAATTGGAACAGCCGGTTCCGGAAGACCACTTTGCCTGGCGTCACCGCGATATCGACACCAACCTCGAACG
>JBAUIQ010000332.1:0-1847 GCA_049683075.1 Pacificimonas sp. | reverse complement strand
CTCTTCGGCCTTCCTGATATCCTGTTCGAGAAACGACATGGCGTCTTGATGCGAGATCATATCACCGACCCGCAGGTTGTCTTTGGGCAAAACACGGTGCCCAACTCCAACTGTCGGATATCCGGCGACGTCGCGATACACATCGTAACGCACGCCTTCGTCCTCCACCATCGCTTCCAGCATATGCTCGCTTACATTGAGGTTCGCAGCGTTCACACGTTTGTTTAGGTCGGCCAATTCAGCCCCGTTCGCTTTGCTGAAATTGTCCATGAAGCTTGCGGCGGCGATGGGATCGGCACTCAGGGCCAGTTGCGAAGCGCCCGAAAGGCCGAGCGCGCTTACACCCAAGGCAAAGGCTGTACGCTTGCGACGTCGGCCAATCCGTGTGCCCATCGCGAGGCGATATTCGAAACGTTGCGAGCTTCGTGCGGCGCTCCCGATTTGGCGATCATGCCACCGGCGCTTGACACTTTTGACGAAGCGCCGACGTGAAAGGCTGCGAGTTTCTTCTATGCTCGGAGCCGACACGACCGGTCCATCACTGATAAAGCGCGCGCCCGCACGAGGTCCCGCTACAGACTTTGTCGATACACCAATTGTTGTCTCTCGCCCGTTGTTCATCGAACAAATTGGCGAAGCTGAAGAGCGCTGTGTGTTAATAGGGACGTTTAGTTCTGACACGTTTAAATTCTCCTGCGACGCAAGAGATTGATTTTGCCCTTTTGCACGATAATCGTATTGCGTACGGAAAATTTCACCACATAACTGTTCGCGATATGAACAAACTTGAGTATGGAAAGGCATCAATGTCTGGTCGCTAAATTTAAGTTTGTTGGAGCGCTATTTTTGTTTCACGGCGCTTCACTGTAATTAGCTCTTAGTATATCAACGGATGGGCATGAACTCCGGTCCACAACTCGTCGTACATGGGGAACGTTCTGTGTTGGCGGTGGGCTACTGTCAGCCTTTCCCTGCGCTTACGGGTTCAAAAGGGCTTTCGCGCATTGTATCGGTTCCGGCCTACGCCATATGTCAGAGGCCCCGCTCTCGGCGCACTATTGCGAGCAGCCCCCCATTCTTTTCCCCGGCGCGCACCATGCTGCGATCCGGTTTCGAACCCCCTGCCTTTACACCATCGAACATTTGCGGAACAAAGCTGTGCTATGAGTCTGACCAAAATCTCCGTGCGCGGCGCGCGCGAGCATAATCTCAAAGGGATTGATATCGATCTGCCGCGTGATGCGTTGATCGTTGTCACGGGGCTTTCGGGCAGCGGCAAATCGAGCCTCGCCTTCGATACGATCTATGCCGAGGGCCAACGGCGCTATGTCGAGAGCCTTTCGGCCTATGCGCGCCAGTTCCTCGAGATGATGCAGAAGCCCGATGTCGAGCACATCGACGGGCTTTCGCCGGCGATCAGCATCGAACAGAAGACGACGAGCCGTAATCCCCGCTCGACTGTCGCGACCGTCACCGAGATCTACGACTACATGCGCCTGCTCTGGGCAAGGGTGGGTGTTCCCTATTCCCCTGCGACCGGCGAACCGATTACAGCACAAAGCGTCAGCCAGATGGTCGACCGGGTGATGGCTCTGCCCGAAGGCACGCGTCTTTACCTCCTCGCCCCGGTTGTGCGCGGGCGCAAGGGCGAATACCGCAAAGAGCTGGCCGAGTGGCAGAAAGCGGGCTTCACCCGCGTGCGGATCGATGGCGAGATGTATGGCATCGAAGAAGCGCCTGCGCTCGACAAGAAGTTCAAGCACGACATCGAAGTGGTGGTGGACCGACTGGCTGTGAAGGAGGGGCTCGAAACCCGACTGGCGGACTCGTTCGAAACCGCACTGAGG